>CAYNHD010000129.1:0-9746 GCA_964396775.1 uncultured Thermoflexus sp.
TAAGTTGGAGAGGGTGTTAAGTTCTTCTCCGCGTCCTCTGCGTCTCTGCGGTTCAGGCATTTCGCCCCCATCGTGAGATGCACCCCTACGCTCACTCTCTTTCCTCTGCGCTGCGCGATCCTGTACAATGGAAGTGACGCAGGGTGATGGGGCGCAGTTATCCACAGCCTGTTGACAAGCTGTCAATAAGTGGGAGGGCCAGACCATGAGCACCCTTTGGCACAAGCTGCAAGCGGCGACCTCCGGCGCGATCAAGATGCGGGAACCGCAACCGAAGCCAGAGCCACAGCGCGAAGAGCGCAAGGACAAAGCGCGGGCATCGCTGGCGGGCTACGTGACGGTGCACGACACCACGCTCGCCGCGCAGGCCGTCCGGTCGTGGCTGGCCGAGATGGCCATGCCTGGTGTGAAGACGATGCGCGGCGGCGGGGGCGGTACGGTGATCACCGCCGGGCGGCTGGTCATAGACAGCAGCGGCTACGGCGGCGGGAACGGGCGTCAGACGCCGACCGGCGAGATGTTCTACGGTGTGGGGCAGGGCGCGTTCGACCTGGGTACTCTCATCTTCCAGAACCGCTTCCTGCGCATCTACCCGCTGCTGGGCGTGGGCGGCATGGGCGGCGGCGCAACCTGTACGACGGAGGCCGGGGCTAACGAACGGTGCGGAACGCAGTGGGGCGCGTTGCTGCTGCGCGGCGGAGTCGGTATAGACGTGATCCTGCGTGTGTGGCGCGTCGGCGTGCTGATCGGTTTCCGCTTCGGCTACCAGTCGGCCTCGTACCACCTGCAATATGGAGACGGGCCGGAGATCGGCGCACCGGAAGGGCCGTTCTTCCGCGTGGTGGGCGGGCCGTTCCTGCTGCGCTGAGCGGCGAGGGGATCAACAGGGCAGTCGTAGGGGCGTATCGCAATACGCCCCTACGCACGCCTCTCCCCCTAAATCCCCCTCTCCAGCCGAGCTAGAGAGGGGGACTTAGGCCCATCCTATGAGGCGGTTCCCCCTCCCTGGCTCTGCCGGGGAGGGGCGTTCCGCCCGCAGTACGCCACATCACACTGCCGGAAGGCTTAATCTGGCCCTCATGGGCGCAGAGCAGCGCCCCTACCGGGAGGGGAACACGCTTGGCAGCACGCAGAGAGATTCGCTTCGGGATCATCGGCCTGGGCATGATGGGGCGCGAGTTCGCCAGCGCCGTCGCCCGCTGGTGCCACCTGCTCGACCTCGATTTCGTCCCGCGCGTCACGGCGGTCTGCAGCCGCACCGCGAGCAAGTTCGACTGGTTCACCACCAACTTCGACACGATCCGCCTCACCGCGACCGACTACCGCGCCGTGCTCGATCCCGGCGTCGTGGACGCCGTGTACTGCGCCGTGCCGCATGACCAGCACGCCGACCTCTACACAGACATCATCGCGGCGGGCATTCCCTTGCTGGGCGAGAAGCCGTTCGGCATAGACGCGGCGGCGAACGCGCGCATCCTCGCTGCCCTGGACCAGCATCCAGGCGTCTTCGCTGCCTGCGTGTCGCAGTTCACCTTCTACCCCGGCGCGCAGCGCGTCCTGCAGGCGATCCAGCAGGGGACGCCCGGCAGGATCATCGAGGTCGAGGCGGGATTCCTGCACAGCAGCGACCTCGACCCGCTCAAGCCGATCAACTGGAAGCGCATCGTCGCCAGCAACGGCGAGTATGGCTGCATGGGCGACCTGGGGATGCACGTCCTGCACATCCCGCTGCGGATGGGCTGGATGCCGCGCACCGTGCACGCCCGGCTGAGCAAGATCATCACCGAGCGCCCGGACAGCGAGGGGCGCATGGTGCCCTGCGAGACGTGGGACAACGCCATCCTCGATTGCACGGTGGGGTCGGGCGCTGACGCCTTCCCCATGACGCTCAGGCTGTACCGCATCGCGCCCGGCGAGATGAACACCTGGTACCTCCGCGTCCTGGGCACCGGGGGCGGGGTCGCCTTCTCGACCAAGACGCCGCGCACGCTGCACCGCATGGTCTACACGCGCGGCCAGGAGCAGGCCTGGCAGCAGATTGACCTGGGCTATCGCTCCGCGTACCCGGCCATCACCGGGCCGATCTTCGAGTTCGGGATGCCGGACACGCTGTTGCAGATGATCGCCGCGTTCGGCGATGAATTGGTGCATGGGCGGGCGGGGATGGCGCAGCCCTTCTACTGCGCGACGCCAGAGGAGACGCGCCAGC
Organism: uncultured Thermoflexus sp.; assembly: GCA_964396775.1. GTDB lineage: Bacteria > Chloroflexota > Anaerolineae > Aggregatilineales > Aggregatilineaceae > UBA2029. The sequence goes on from CAYNHD010000129.1 coordinate 2,210, forward strand.
AGCATGTCTTGCTGAGTGGGGCGCTGCGCTCGCAGCAGCAGCGGAGCGTCGTGGCGCTGGACTAGGGGGCCAGCGCGTATTTGGCACGCCTGGCACTGTAGGAGGGCGCTTTGTTGACCTCACCCCCTGGCCTCACTACGCTCGGCCTTTCCCCCTCTCCGTGCGTAGCGAGGGAAAGGCAAGGCGCGTTAGCGCCGAGCGGAGGGTGAGGTTGCGTGGACGTATGACGACGCCAGACTTCCGAAGTTTTGAAAACTTCGGAAGTCTAGTGCGGGGCCAGGCAAGAAAACGGCTCTCCGCAAGGGGAGAGCCGTAGGGTAGCCAGCAGCAGACGCAGCCTCAGTCGAGGTGCCGGGCGATCTTTGGCTCCAGGGAGGGCAGGGGCATGAAGCCGATCACCTGCTCGGCCACTTCGCCATCCTTGAAGAGCATCAACGTGGGGATGCCCATGATGCCGTATTGCATCAGCAAGCCTTGATTCTGGTCGGCGTCTACCTTGCCGACGCGCAGCTTGCCGGCGTACTTGGTGGCAAGCTGGTCTACGAGTGGCGCGATCATGCGGCACGGGGCGCACCATTCGGCCCAGAAATCAATCAACACCGGCAGCTCGGACTTCAGAACATCCTCCTCAAATGTGGCTTCGGTCACGACGAATGTCTTCTCACCCATCAATGGTTGGCTCCTTTGGTCTGGCGAGAAGCAGGCCACACGCTGTCGCCTGCTTCTTGCTCTCCTCCACGATACGCAGGGGGGTAGTTTGTCTCCAAACTATAGCACGAACCGGGGTTGTTGGCTACCGCGCGGGGTTGGCGGTTCGCAGCTAGACTTCGGAAGTCTCCGCAGACTTCCGAAGTCTGAACCTGGGCGCAGCAGACCACGCCCCTACCGCTGCCGATCATGCGCTAGATCGTGTAATCCACCGCGTAGTCGGGCACATCCGCCGTGAGAGGCTCGTCGTCTGGCTCGCTGCTGCCGCTGTTGCCGTTCTGGTGAATGGCCCGCTCGACCTCATCCAGCCGTAGCAGGATGCGATCCAACCGTTCGGCGACGACATCGGGCAGCACGTCATGGCGCAGGTCGGGGTGATGGGTGTCCGGCTGCGGCCCTTCGCGCTTGACGGGCCTGCCGGGGATGCCCACGACGACCATACCCGGCTCGACATCTTTGACGACGACGGCGTTCGCGCCGATGCGTGAATTCTTGCCCACAGTGATCGCTCCCAACACTTTGGCTCCGGCGCCGACCACGACGCCATCTTCGAGGGTAGGGTGGCGCTTGCCCGGCGTCAGGCTCACGCCGCCGAGCGTCACGCCATGATAGAGGGTCACGTCGGCGCCGATCTCGGCGGTTTCACCGATGACGACGCCCATGCCGTGATCAATGAAGAAGCGCGGGCCGATGCGCGCGGCGGGGTGAATCTCGATCCCCGTCAGGAAGCGCGCCAGGTGCGACAGCCAGCGCGCCAGCAGCCGCAACCGCGCCCGCCACAGCCGGTGCGCGATGCGGTACATCCAGATGGCGTGCAGCCCCGGATAGGCTGTGAGCACCTCGAACCAGTGGCGGGCGGCGGGGTCGCGCTCCAGGATGCAATGGATGTCTTGGCGAATGGTTTTCAGCATGGTTCATGCTCCTGGCGGCGCGAGACAGCGCCGCGCGCTTCCCCTCAGTCGCCCAGGTCGTCGAACAGGGCCGTAGACAGATAACGCTCGCCCCACGAGGGGATGATCACCACGATCAGCTTGCCGGCGCTCTCCGGGCGGTGCGCGACCTGCAGCGCCGCCCACGTCGCCGCGCCGGACGAGATGCCGACCAGCAGCCCTTCCTGGGTCGCCATGCGCCGCGCGGTGGCGAAGGCATCCGGCCCGCTGACGGTGATGATCTCGTCATAAATCTGCGTGTTGAGCACGTCCGGCACGAAGCCCGCGCCAATGCCCTGGATGGGATGCGGCCCCTTTGCCCCGCCGGAGAGCACCGGCGAATCGGCAGGCTCGACGGCTACCACGCGCACGCCCGGCCTGCGCGCCTTGAGCACTTCGCCCACGCCGGTGATCGTGCCGCCCGTGCCCACGCCCGCCACGAAGATGTCTACCTGGCCCGCCGTGTCGCGCCAGATTTCTTCGGCGGTCGTGCGGCGGTGCACTTCGGGGTTGGCCGGGTTCACGAACTGCTGGGGAATGAACACATCGCCATGTTCGGCGGCGATGCGGTTGGCCGCTTCGATGGCCCCGGCCATGCCCTTGTCGCCCGGCGTGAGAACCAGCTCTGCGCCGAACGCGCGCAAGACCTTGCGCCGCTCCTTGCTCACCGTCTCCGGCATGGTGACGATCAGGCGGTAGCCGCGCTGGGCGCAGACCATCGCCAGGGCGATGCCGGTGTTGCCGCTGGTCGGCTCGACGACGAGGGTGTTGGGGCCGATGCGCCCGTCGCGCTCGGCGGCCTCGATCATGGACAGGCCGATGCGGTCTTTGACGCTCTTGGCGGGATTGGTGTATTCAAGTTTGGCCAGGACGGTCGCCGGGGCGTCGCCGGTGATGCGGTTGAGGCGCACCAGCGGCGTGTTGCCGACAAGCTCGGTGACGTTGGCGGCGACATGCATTTCCTGCGAGTTGGACATGGGTGGATGCGGCTCCTTTGGGCGCTGCTGCGAAATAAAAAACCGGCCACGCTTGCTGCGTGACCGGGTCGGGTCGGCTGTCTGCCAGGGCCAGAGTCAGGCCAGGGCGTCACGCCACAAGCGGTGCTTGCGTGCCTCCAGACAGATACAAGCGCAAACCTGGGCGTGAGAGGTCATGGCTGGCGAGAGTTCCTCAAGATGCTGAGATTGCCCGGATAACTGTCATGATTATAAGAGATAAGGTGGGAGTTGCCAAGCGTTTCTTGGTCAGAAAGCTCAAAATGCCAACATTGGCGGTCGTTAGCTTATTTGAGATTCAGCCCGAAAGCCTCTTCAAGCTCGGTGCGCACCTCAGGCAAAGTTACTTGAACAAGGCTACGAACTGCCGCATCGTCATAGTAATCAACAGCGGTCAGACGTCCGCGTGAGCTTTTGGTTAGGTATCGCACATCAAGGCTCGCGTTGAAGAGTTTCTGGTAGCTGCGAAACGCTCTGCTGCCAGCTAATGCCTTGACTTTATTAAGGCGATAAACGTGTTCTTGCGTTTTTCCACGATCCGGTGCCTTTTCAGTATGACCAATGTCGCTTCGCGAACTGAAGCACGCTTCCACAAGGTGAACAGCTGCATAGAAGGCCGCAGTGATGGCCCAGTCCCTGAACTCGGGGGCATTATTAAGCAGGAGATTCGCGCATTTTTCATTATGCTTCGCTTGGTCAATATGCGAGATCAAGTCTGCCACAGTTACCTCGTGAAAACAAGCCGGGCAGTATTCCCCACCACTTCTCTGGGATCGTGGCAAAGGACCAAAGGAATATACCTGACCCAAATATGAGACTCTGGGTGCTTATCCATGAGCACTTCTTCGCGAGAGATCAGAAGCTCCATCAAGTCATCATCGTACTTTTCGTTATTGATGAAGATCCAGAAGAGGGTTTCGTCTTCTAGCTCATCCTGGTAGATTGCATCTACTTCTGGAATCGAGGTGAATACCTCGTGAGCAGTCTGCCCCAACGTTTCTGACGGAGTCGCTCCTTTGATCAGAGCAGACCAGTCAGGGAGCGACTCGGAATACCTCTGCAAACTCAACAGCAGTTTGAAATAGAGCATAAAGCGGCTTGCTTCAACTGAAAAACGCCTCGTCTCTGATGTCAGGTGATACGGGGCGGCTACGGCGGAACGTTCGCGCTCCTCACCGAGTGCAAGAAGCCTAGACCGCGGTAGCAATGAATAATCTGTCGACCAGTGTGTTTCGGTCGAGGATCGCGTTGACGTTACGGTTTCACCAGTATAAGACAGGTTCATCGGATAGCTCCCAAGTGAAGCTCCAGATTTTTCTCTACCAGTTCGTGGGCCAGTCTTAGGAATTCCTGGATAGTGGGCGAATCAACCCGTTCAAGTGGCTGCTCAGCCACCGTATTGACATCAACATGCATTAGTATTGCCTCAGGCATTTCTTCCTGTTTGGGCTGGTTGCGTAAACGAACCCAACAGTTGAGATCAAAGTTCTCACGCTGGATGTTCCGAAGATAGTGAAACTGGATTTCTTTCGCATCGGGAGCCAGTTCTGGATTAATGTACCGGCGCCTAAGTTCTTGCGCCGCGTTCTCTGTTTCAGATTCGAAGTTTACGACCAGACCCAATCTGTTCCCGAAGGCGGATAATCCACCTTCAAGTGCATTCCAGAGCCGCAAGACCGAATCTTGCATCATTTCGAAGGCTTGCGAGAAATCCTCAAGTTCATACAGATATTGTTGAGGGGCATAGAATAGATCGCACCTGGCTGGTGCGAATTGACACGACCACTTCGTTTGAGGGTTCTGAATAATGATCTGAGGAGCCTCTGGCGGTGCATCTTGGGGTAAAGGGAAGATGATCGGGTCTACCCCGGAAAGCCCTGGCACAGCTTCAATTATGTGAGACGCTATTTTCAGGCGGGCTAGTTGCTGAATATGGGTCAAAAATATAGCTGCTTGGATCTGACCTAGTTTTAAGAGCATCGTTGAACCTCGTTAGCTCTTGCCATGAGGAGGCTTCAGGCTCAGCCATTGGCTGACCAGAGTATACTCTGGAAGACACCCTCGAGGCAAAGGAATTGGCATCTAGCCCGCCTCTCATAGTGAGACACACAGGACACTGCCAAAGCGAGGGCCGTCAACCGACTCTTAAGAGCACCGCAATAGCCTCGGCAGACTTGCATGAAGCGCCAGCCGCCCGCCGTAGCGCGACGCGCCCCGACAATGCGCGCCCAATCCGCCCGGCGCTCTGCAATTTTCCCTTGACGGTGCTCCAAACCACGCGATTAGCCGCTTGTTCAGCAGCCGCTGTCACTGTATACTAGTAATGGCGCACGCAGTGGGACACCGCGCTGGTGGCCCCTCTGCTTCTCATCCGTGTACGTTTCATGTAGAGTGGCGGACTGCCGACCCGCTGGCTTGCCCGCTATCACACCGCCCGGCTACCGGCGCAGGCACCCGCTCATCGAACCAACTTCCAACATAAGGTGGTGGCAAAGTATGGACTTCGAGGAAAACAAGCAGCCAACTCCCTCCGAACACGAACCAACAAACTCCGATGCCGAGGGGGACACGGGCGAGAGCTTCCTGGAAATGCTGGAAGCCTCGTTCGACTACGAGCCGCCGCACCGAGGCGAAATCCGCGATGCGATCATCCTGCAGATCGAGCCAAACGAGATCATCGTGGACATGGGGGCCAAACAGGATGGCATCGTCACCGCCCAGGACCTGGAGCGGCTCGGCGAGACATACCGCAAATCGCTGAAGGTCGGCCAGACGGTGCCGGTTTACGTGCTCAATCCGCGCGACGCAGACGGCAACCTGATCGTCTCGATCAACATGGGCCTCCAGCAGTACGACTGGGACGAAGCCCGCGCCTTGATGGACAAAGACGAGGTGGTGGAAGTGACCGTCACCGGCCACAATCGCGGCGGTGTGCTCGTCCGCTGGAAGTCGCTGGAAGGCTTCATCCCGTCGTCGCATATGGTCACGGTCAGCGCTGGCCTGCAAGGTAATGAGCGCCGCGAAGCCCTCAACAACCTGGTCAACGAGACGGTGGGCGTGAAAGTGATCGAGGTTGACCAGGATCGCCGGCGCTTGATCTTCTCCGAGCGCGAGGCGCAGCGCGAATGGCGCGCCCAGCAGAAGGCGCGGCTGCTGGCCACGCTCAATGAGGGCGATGTCGTGCGTGGCACCGTCACCGGGCTGCGTGATTTCGGTGCGTTCGTCAACCTGGGCGGCGCTGACGGCCTGATCCATGTCAGCGAGCTGGCCTGGCACCGCGTAGACCACCCGCGCGATGTGCTGAAGATTGGCGACGAGATTGAAGTTTACGTCCTGAGCCTGGACCGCAACACCAACCGCATCGCGCTCAGCCGCAAACGTCTGCTACCCGATCCCTGGGACGACGCCCTGGAACGCTACCACGAGGGCATGTTCGTCGAAGGGACGGTGACCAACGTCGTGGACTTCGGCGCGTTCATCGCCCTCGATGACGGGCTGGAGGGCCTGCTGCATCTCAGTGAAATGGGCGACGGCACGCTCAAGGAACCGCACAGCTACGTCAAGAAGGGCGACCGCCTGCAACTGCGCATCAGCCGTCTGGAGCCGGATCAGCGCCGGGTAGGGTTCACGCAGCGTTGGGGCATCGAGCAGGAAGAGACGCAGCCTCCGCCCGCGCCGCCGGAAGCCGCCCTCGAAGAAGCGCCCGCCGAGCCGCCCCCGGAAGTACCCGCCGAAACGCCGCAAGACACGCTGGCCGACGAACCGGTTGCCACACCGCCAGAGATGCCGGAGGACGCGCCCGAAGACCTGGCGGAAGACGACGCCAACAACGAGGACTGAACGACACGCCCACTGGCGTGCGCCCCATGCCCCATACGTGCCCTCCAACCGCTGCGGTTGGGAGGGGAAGGTGTGTGCCTCGCCCGGCCCGCCAGCCGCGTTAGCCCGATCACTTCTCCCCACTGCGAGGGGCCCGGCTGATTTCTGCGATCACGGCATCGAGCGGCGCGAACAGGCTTTGCGGCGTCGTCACCCCGAAACGTGCGGCCAGTTCTGGCAGCATCTCAGCGGCCCAACGCCAGCACTCGCCATAGGCGCGCCGCAGTGAGGGGCCGTCCAGTGCTGCCGTACATGCCCGGTAGCGCGCAACAGCGTTGGCCGACAGATCGCGTTCCAGCAGCCGGGCTGGGATCGGCCAGTGTTCGGTGCTGCCCTCCAACGCACGCGCCATCCATAGCAGGTTGCGCTGCACAGCCGACAGCAGTTCGAGGGCGCGGGCCAATTCACCGCGCTGCAGCACATTCAGCCCGAAGACCAGCCAGTTGAAGAAGCAGTTGACGACGAATTGCAGGTTTTCCGGCGCGGTACGATCCGGCGGCCCGCCGATCAGCGGCTCGAGGTACGGGGTCAGCATACCGGTCTTGTCGCAGATCAGCGTCGAGTCCAGGCTGGGGAACCAGACGCCGTTTGCCTGGAAGCCCCCGGCGATTTCGATTTCGCTGGCAGCGTGAAAGTGAAATTCGCCGCGCACCAGGTTCTCGAAGATGGCCGTCGTCACGCCGAACTCGTTGACAAACAGCAGCGCCACTGGCGCGATCTGGCTCAGCCAGGCCCGCCGGTCCAGCCCGGCATAGGTGCTGTCCTCGAAGAACAGCACGAATTCGATATCCGAGTAACGGTCGCCTTCGCCGAAGCAAAATGAGCCGTACATCATGGCCGCGACAACGCGCGTGTCCGCCTGGCACAGCGCCCGCACGCGCTCGATCATCGTTTCCTGAAGCATGGCCGTCCCATCTCGTGAAGCGCATCACAGCGGATGCTCCATCCCCGACAGGCGCTAGTACATCAGCGCGGAAATAGGCGCGCGGTTTGGCCTGATTGACCCCTATCCCCCCAGCCCCCTTT
>CAYNHD010000130.1:0-9732 GCA_964396775.1 uncultured Thermoflexus sp.
GCGTTTTCCCCCTCCCTGGCTTGGCCGGGGAGGGGGCCAGGGGGAGGGGCATTGTACCGCACGAGACTTCCGAAGTCTTCGAAGACTTCGGAAGTCTGATCTGCGTGCGCCTGCCCGTGTAGAAGCGTATGGCCATACGCCCCTACACGGGCGCAGCAGAGCAGCGCCCCTGCCGCCAGAGCAGCATCGCGGCGCGAGAAGGGCAGGCTCATAGTAGGCATCGTCAATAAGTATTCCGCAGGAATTGATGAAGGGTGCCCGTAAGCCACCAAAACGGGCGCATTAGCACTTGCCCTATCGCCCATCATCTCATATACTATGGCATAGTGAACCTGTATACATGGTGAGGGCCAACAATGGAACTCAACGATTTGGTGGCACGCGCTCTTCAGACTGTTCGGGAACGTGGAGCGGAAGCAAGGGTGGTGCTTCTTCACCCGGCCAGCCGCTATCGCTCCATGGTCGTCGCACAACTCATGAATCTGGCGGGTGAGACTGTCTTCTACTATGCGATGGGGCCGGACGACGTGGACGTGCGTTCGTTTCTGTCTGGTATCACCCACGATCTGGCCAACCAGCACCCGACTTTTGGCCGGCATGTTAACCTGGCGCAGTCCGATCCCAGCCTGCAACTGGGCGATCTTCTCAAAGCATTTGTGGCCGACATCGTGGACCTGTCCAGCGAGCCGTTCACCCTGATCCTGGATGAGTATGATCGCACCGACGGGGCGGATGATATTCAGTGGTTTGTCGAGCAGACCATCTTGCACGCTCCCGCACATTGCCGCATCGTGATCAACAGCCGCACGCTCCCGCGCCTGCCCTGGGTCTCGCTGATCGCGCAGAAGAAAGCGGTCATCCTGCGCGATGAGCAACTTGTGACCAGCAATTTCTACGACATGCGCGAGAGCGGCGGTCAGATGCAGCTTCAGGTGAACGCGCTCGGCCCTGGCTATGTCTACCTGGGTGGCGAAGCGATCAGCACGTGGGAAGGGCACCTGCCGCGCCTGCTGTTCTTCTTCGCCCTCGACCGTCCGGTTGTCACCCGTTCGGAGATTTGCCAGGCATTCTGGCCCGATCTCGAAAACGACCAGGCGGTGAATGTCTTCCATGTGACCAAGCGCCGCCTGCACAAAGCCCTCAATTTCGATGTGCTCGTTCACGACGGCGGCTACTACCGCGTCAACCCGGAGGTCGCCGTCCAGCACGACATCACCGAGTTTGTGGGGGCGCTGGTTCGCGGGCGTATGCCAGAGACCGAGGACAAGGCCAGCGCCTGGCAGAAGGCGATTGATCTGTATCGCGGGCCGTTCCTCCAGGGGCACAGCGACCAATGGATTGTGAAGCGGCGCGCCCAGTACCAGCAGGGCTACCTGGAGGCGCTCAGCGAGATGGCGCGCATCCGCCTGGCTGAAGGCCGCCAGGAACACGCGCTCGGCCTGCTGCTGCGCGCCGTCGGCGAAAACGACCGCTACGAGCCGATCCACCGCCAGATTATGCAGCTTTACGCAGACCTGGGGCGGCGCAGCGAAGCGGCAGCGCATTACCAGAAGCTGCTCGACCAGCTCAAGCAAGAGGGCAAAGCGCCGGAAGCCGAGACACAGGCGCTCTACGCCGCCATCATAACCTGACTGTTCGCTGCGGGCAGGCTCCGACCAGCGAGCCAGAGAACCAGCAACCAAAGCACAAGCCCGCGATCTGCGGGCTTGTTGGTGTGTTGGGCAGGTCAGACGCCCCTGGAGGGACTCGAACCCCCGACCGTCTGCTTAGAAGGCAGCTGCTCTGTCCGCTGAGCTACAGGGGCATGGCAGTCATTGTACGGCGCGCTTTGGGTGGCGTCAACCCTCGCTCAGGGCTGGCGCTTGTTCATGGTCTATTCGTCCTCGAGGAAGGGGCGCAGTCCCTTGTAGACGGTCGTGCCCGTCAACGTGCGCAGAATGGTCATGGGCGGGCGACCGATACGCTCGCTCAACTCCTGTGGAGTGAGGGGAGTGTTGCCGTTGGCCAGGAACACGCGGAAAACGGCGTCCACCAGCGACAGGTGCGGGGTGATGAAATCAGGCTGCTGGCTCGCCTCGTGAAGGGCGCGCTGCAGGGCATCAACCTTGCCAACCTCCGCCGTGACCGGGTCCACCCAGTCCATATCCTCTGTGTGGCGGTGTTGCATAAAGAACTCGCGCTGCTCCGGCGGCAGATGGCTCAGCAAATACACGCGGAGATCGCGCCCTTCACGCTCCCACCATTCGTAGTCCACATGGAACTTGGTGTCGAGCGTGGGCTTCACCCGCTTGCTGGCAATGCTGGTCGAAGAACTCACAGCCTTTCCTTACTTCAGGGCCTCGTGGCTCAGGCGAGACGCCAGTATGGCCCTCCGACGTGCTCAAAGTCCGCGTTCGAGACAAGCGTGGCGAAAATGGGGCCGGGCGGGCAGCGACGCAGCACGTTGACCGCGCTGTACAGCGTCTTGGCATGGACTGTCCGCTGAGGGGCCAGCTTCGCCAGTTCGCCCATCAGTTCGCGCATGATGTCGGCCAGGCTGCGTTGCGGCTTGTCCGTCGAGACCCACAGCGCGTCAATGGCCTTGAGATCGTCCGCGCCCAAAACTGTCAGGTCGTCGTACTCAGCGCCAATAGCGCGTTTCTGATTCTCGATTTGCAGGCGGTTGCCCGGCCCGGCTATCGCCAGCCGAATCCACTCGGTGCGCGGGCGGTGGGCGTGAAAGTCCACGATCACGCGCGACGGATCGTCGGTGCGCTTGACCATGATGTACGCCCCAACCGGCAGGCGGTGGCGACGGTAGAAATCGGCCAGCCCGTAGACGTAGCGGTGCTCGCGGACAACCCAGCCGGGCATCTCCTCGCCCGTCTGCCCGTCTACCAGCGTCACCAGGATGCGGGGTGCTTCATACGCCGTCGGGAACATATGTCGCAGGTGCGAGTTCAGCGGCAGCGTCCCGGTGCGACGGTGAGGAAAGTTGAGGCTGAATGTAACCGAATCAGCAGGCGAAGCTGGCGAGCGCAGATTGGACAGCTCGTCGTCTATTTCGAACTCAAGCTGAGCCAGTTCGTTGGTCAGCAGCCGCCAATCGTACTCAATGGGCTTGTAGCGCAGACGCTCCGGCACGCTGAGCACTTCGGGGGGTTCCATCTCGCGCAGGCACCACAGCACGCGCCCCGCCGGGCCTACCTCATCGAAGCGTTCGTCGTGGAACATGGCGTAGTCCAGCGAGAACGCCTGCAGGCGGCGATTGACTTCGGCGGGCAGGCCGATCTCCTTGATGATCTGCTCGGTCTCAAGCGGGCCACCGCCGTGCATATCCAGCACGGCTTCCGCCAGATGCAAATGAGCGATTGTCACGTCGGCCAGCAGCGACTTAAGGAACCAGCGCCCGGCGAAGTAGATGGCATCCGGCTCTTTGCGCAGTCGCTCTTCGACCAGGTAAACGATGTCATCGCCATAACTGCGCAGGATCGCCTTCACGTCGGCTTCGGTGACGGGGGGAGCCTGCGTATCGGCGCTGAAGTCAATGTTGAGGCTGTGCGGCGTCTGCAAGGCGCTGGCAAACTCGCGCAACTCACCGTTTTCGAAGCGAACCTGGATGACCGTGAAAGGGCCGTGTTCGGGGTTGTTGCCCGGACGTGTACCGGTCACCTGGCCGATGGCGTAGTTCATGGCGGGGAAGACAAGCGTCTGGCCCACCTGGTAAGCCTCCCTGGGCTGGAATATCTCACCGCGCTGAATCTGGCGGCGCAACAGTTGCGCTTCTCGTTCGATGCGGAAGGCGACCAGCCGGCTGGCTAATTCTTCGCTGGAGAGGGGTTTCTCGCCTTCAAGGAACACATTGAAGAGGAACTCAATGTCTTCGTCTGTGACCTCGAAGTGCTCAGTCCAATAATGCTCGGTGGCAGTCTGGTGTCGAAGCAATGCTGTCCCTGTGATCACTCGCAGAGTGGGCGAACGGTGTCCGATTCACGGCAACTTACAATTATAGGATAAGAGAAGACTCCTGGCAAGGACATTCAGGCGATGGGGGGCCACGAACATCCTGTTGTTAAGGGAAGTTCAGGAATGCTCACTGAATGCCTCCCCCCTCAGTCCCCCCTCCAGCCGGGCTAGAGGGGGGATGGATCTGGCAGGCGGTTCTCCCCTTCCCCTAGCTTTGCTGAAGGAAGGGGCCGGGGGATAGGGGCATTCTGACGATTGCCCAACAACTTGTTCGTGGACCCCGGCCCTGGAGTTTGCTGCACATCGGCGCGGATCGTGGTACTATCGCGCCGTGACTCGATGACCGCAGTTATTCGGAGAACCCCGGCGCGACGCGCCGACAGAGGAACAGACCCACGTATGACAGTTCCACAACTTGATCGCCCCTGGCACGCCATCTCCATGACCGAAACACTGCAACTGCTCCAGACAGACCGGGCGAAAGGGCTGACTCCGCAGGAGGCGAGTGATCGGCTCGCCCAAGCAGGCCCCAATGCGCTGCGCGAACAGCCGCGCCCGACCTTCTGGCACCGCCTGCTCGCCCAGTTCCAGAGCTTCGTCATTTACGTCCTGATCTTCGCGGCGCTGCTTTCGGCGGCGCTCGGCGACTGGATCGAGGCGGTGGTCATCCTGGCAATCGTGGCGCTGAACGCCACGCTAGGGGTCATCCAGGAAGGCAAAGCCGAGGAGTCTCTGGCGGCGCTGCGCAGGCTCTCCTCGCCCGAAGCCTCCGTCATCCGGGGCGGGTTCCAGCAGACGATCCCCTCCAGCCAGCTGGTTCCCGGCGATATTGTGGTGCTCGAAGCCGGGAACTACATCCCGGCGGACGTGCGGCTGATCGAGGCGATCAACCTGAAGGTTGACGAAGCCTCGCTGACCGGCGAGTCGGTGCCGGTGGACAAACGGGCCGACGTTGGGCTGCCCGCAGACGCAATTATCGGGGACCACGTGAACAGGGGCTACACGGCCACCACCGTGATCTATGGCCGGGGCAAGGCGGTTGTCGTCGCCACAGGCATGGCCACGGAGATCGGCAAGATTGCCGACATGATCCAGTCCACTGAAGACGAGACGACGCCGCTCCAACAGCGGCTCGACGAGCTTGGACGCACCCTGAGCATCGCGGCGCTGGTGATCTGCCTGCTAGTCGGCGTGGTGATTTTCGCCCGCGAGATCACGTCGGACGAGTTCACGCTGGCCAGCGCCCTGGAGGACTCCCTGCTTACGGCGGTGGCCCTGGCCATCGCCGCCGTGCCGGAAGGACTGCCAGCCATCGTGACGATCAACCTGGCGATCGGGATGCGCGAGATGATCCGGCGCAATGCCCTGATCCGCCGCCTGCCAGCGGTCGAGACACTGGGCAGCGCGTCGGCGATCTGCTCGGACAAGACGGGCACGCTCACCCAGAACCAGATGACGGTGGTCAGGCTCTATGTGGGCGGCCAGATGATCGAGGTGAGCGGCAGCGGATATGTCCCTGAGGGGGAGTTTTATAGCAATGGCGCTGCGCTCGACCCGCTGGCGATGCCGGATGCCCACCGGCTGCTCATGGGCGGGCTGCTGGCCAGCGATGCCAGGCTGGAGGTGCTGGACGATGAAGGGCTTGGAGGGGGGAGCCACGGCAACGAGCGCCACTACCATATGATTGGCGATCCCACAGAGGGCGCGCTGGTCACTGTCGCGGCGAAAGCGCGTCTGTGGCGCGACGAGGTAGAACGCGAGTACCCGCGCGTCAACGAGATTCCCTTCGACTCGGCGCGCAAGCGGATGAGCACCGTGCACCGCACGCCTAACGGCTCCGGTTACCTCGCCTTCACCAAAGGCGCGCCGGAAATTGTGCTGGATCGCTGCGAGTTCATGGTCTGCGCTGGTGAAACGCGCGCTCTCGATGCGACCAGCCGGGAGGCAATTCTGCGGGCGAACCACGATTTTGCCAGCGACGCGCTGCGCGTGCTGGCAGTGGCGCAACGAACATTGACCACAGTGCCCGATCCCCTGACGCCGGATGCCCTGGAAGACCGACTCACCTTCGTCGGACTGATCGCCATGATTGACCAGGCACGGCCCGAAGTGGCGGCGGCCATTGCCAGGGCGCGCCACGCGGGGATTCGCACGGTGATGGTGACCGGAGATTATCCTGATACGGCGCAGGCCATCGCCAGAGAGATTGGTTTGCTGCGCGAGGGCGGGCGCGTGCTGCGCGGTAGCGATGTCGAAGCCCTGCCTCCAGATGAGTTGGCCACGCTGATCGAAGACGTGGATGTGTTCGCCCGCGTCTCGCCGCAGCATAAGGTGCGCATTGTTGAGGCATTCCAGGCACGTGACCACGTGGTGGCCATGACGGGCGACGGCATCAACGACGCGCCGGCGCTGAAACGGGCGAGCATCGGCGTGGCGATGGGCATCACTGGCACCGATGTCTCGAAGGAGACCGCCGACATGGTGCTCACAGACGACAACTACGTGAGCATTGTGTCCGCCGTAGAGCAGGGGCGAGTGATCTACTCGAACATCCGCAAGTTCGTGTTCTTTCTGCTAAGCTGCAACCTGGCCGAGATCGCTGTCATCTTCCTGGCGACGCTGGCGGGCACGCCCACACCGCTGACGCCCATCCAATTGCTGTGGCTCAACCTGCTCACGGACGGCGCGCCGGCGCTTGCTCTGGGCATGGAGAAGGGCGACCCGGACATCATGGACAACCCGCCGCGCCCGGCGCGCGAGCCGATCATCAACCGCGACATGCGTATCGGGATCATCGTGCAAACGGTCATGAAGACGGCGGCGACGCTGGCAGCCTTCGCCATAGGCCATCACCTGCAGCCCGACGATGGCTGGGCGCTGGCGCGCACGATGGCCTTTGTCACGCTGTCGCTGTCCGAGCTGACGCGGGCTTATACGGCGCGGTCCGAACTCTATGCACTGCACAAGATCGGCTTCTTCACCAACCGGTTCATGCAATATGCAGTGGCGGCGTCGCTGGTGTTGCTGCTGGCTGTGGTGTACGTTCCCTTCCTGCAAGAGATCTTCGACACGGTGACGCTCTCGGCGACGCACTGGCTGTATGCGATCCCGCTCATCTTGTTACCGTCGGTTGCTGCGGAACTGACCAAAGTCTACCTGCGCCACCTGCACCGCGTAGAGCGGGCGCAGGCAGCGACTCTTTAGCACTCAGGTACCAGAAACGCGAGCGTCGCGTGTGGGGATGCGCGACGCTCTAGCGGGTGGGGTGGTGGGATGTCCTTTACGGACTCTCGAAGGTAAGTATAAAAAACTTGTAACGATTTGTCAAGCCCTCTATACACGCAGGTGCACGAACAACCTGTTGCTAAGGGAAGTTCAGGAATGCTCATGAACGCCTCCCCCCTCAGTCCCCCCTCCAGCCGAGCTAGAGGGGGGATGATCTGGCAGGCGGTTCTCCCCTTCCCCTGGCTTTGCTGGGGGAAGGGGCCGGGGGATAGGGGCACTCTGACGATTGCCCAACAGCTTGTTCGTGGACCCTATACACGCGGGTTGTGTGCAAAGGTTGTCAGTGGCTCGTTTAGCACCGAGCGGGACGGGGTTCCGTAGGGGCGTATCGCCATACGCCTACCTGACATGTTTTGCACGCACCCATACACGCAATACGCCAGGTACGGGGAATTTGGCTCCCATCAGCCAGAGGGGTGCAGCGCCAGGTAGTCCACGACTGTGACCACAAGCTGCGGATCAGCGCCGTCTTCGGTATACGCGCCCGTGTATTGCAGCCAGCGGCTCGCATCGCGCACGACCACCAGCCAGTACTGATCGTTGTACAGGGCGCGCTCGACAGCGATCAGGTCGTGCGCCCACTGAAGGCGCTGCCCCAACAGGTGCAGGCGCTGCGTGCTCACGCAGCACCTCCCGGAGTCCAGAATCCGGCCCCGGTTGGGACGGACGAAGAAGCCCACCCGCGAGACCTCGCGCAGTGTGGCAGCGGGGAGGTCGAGCAGGATCGCTTCGTTCGGGCGGAGTGCCAGGGAAGCGCGGATGGGTACGGGGTCTATCCACGAGAAGTCCCCGACTTCGGCCTGGCGCACCCGGACGCGCTGCGCGAAGCCGCGCCGGCTGATCTCCAGCGCGTCGGGCGCGTCCAGCCATTCATGCCTGCCGTAGTGGACGGCCACGTAGTAGTAGCGTGGGTCGTGGTTCGTGCGCCGGTAGCGGATGCGCCAGGAATCGACGTGCTGGGCATCGTAGTCTAGCTCAGCCACCGAGCCACAGTGACTGCAACGCAGCAGCAAGCGAGCGCCCGCCGGATCAAGGAGACTCCGCTTCTCAGCCAGGGACGTAGTACCTTCACGGTGACAGTAAAGGCACCCCTCAAGCGGCGGAATTAACGGGCGAGGCTCGCCATTCACGGCACTCCCTCACCGGTTAGCCTGGCGGCATGAGGAACCCCATGTTCTCTCGTGCCCGCGCGAGCGTGGCGTTGGCTACCAGGCTGGCGCGTTGCGCGCCCTGGGCCAGCAGTTCGTCAATAAAGTGCCCGTCGCTGGTCAGTTCCCGGTAGCGTTGCTGAATGGGTTGTAGCGCGGCGTTGACAACCTCGGCTACCTGCTTCTTCAGGTCGCCATAGCCGCGTGCCTGGGAGAAATGGGCCTCAATCGCCTCGCGCGATTCGCCGGTGAAAGCCTCGTAAATCTCCAACAGGTTGTTCACGCCGGCCTTGCCAGGGTCATCGCTGAAGCGAATATCGCGGCCCGAATCCGTTACCGCGCGCATGATTTTCTTCTTCACACGGTCAGGTGGATCAAGCAAGTAGACCGCGTGGTATTCGGATTCGGTGAGGCTCTTGCTCATCTTGGTCAGCGGATCGTCAAGGCCCTTGATCCGCGCGCCGGATGGCGGAATCATTGCTTCAGGGACGGTAAACGTCTCCCCAAAGAGGTTGTTGAAGCGCTGGGCGATGTCCCGCGTCAGTTCGAGGTGCTGGCGCTGATCATCCCCCACCGGCACAGCGTCGGCCTGGTAGAGCAGGATGTCCGCCGCCATCAGAACGGGATAGTCCAGCAACCCGGTCGCCACCGAGTCGGCTTGCTGGCGGGCGGCCTTGTCTTTGAACTGCGTCATGCGGTTCAGCCAGCCGAGCGGAGTGATGCAGTTAAGCAGCCAGGTTAGCTCGCTGTGCGCCGGAATGTGAGACTGGACGAAGATCGTCGAAATGGCGGGGTCAATCCCGCAGGCCAAGTACAGCGCGGCGACCTCGCGAGTCTTGGCGCGCAGCTCAGCCGGATTGTAGGGCGCGGTGATCGCGTGCAGGTCTACCACACAGAAGAAACTCTCGAAGTTGTGCTGCTCGCGCGCCCACTGCTTGAGCGCGCCGACATAGTTGCCAATCGTCAGGCTGCCCGACGGCTGCACGCCAGAAAGCACGCGCTTACGCTGCTTCAAACCAGGAACACTCATCAAGAGACTGCCTTCTATGGATGCGATAGGATTGCCATACCAGTGGGAGAAATTCTAGCACCAGGGCAGGGGGCAGGCAACCCCCACAGAACGACGCAGCCAGCACAAAGCAACGCTGGCTGGCTGCAAGTACCGCCGGCAGGACTCGAACCCGCGACGCCTAGTTCCGAAGACTAGCGCTCTATCCACTGAGCTACGGCGGCCTGACGCACTGAATCATAACAGCGCCTGGCCGCGCGCGCCAGATTGTGTGCTGAGTGGGTGTTGCGCTAGAGCGTGTTATGCACTTTCAACCCCTATCCCCCAGCCCCTTTCCCCGCAAGC
>CAYNHD010000131.1:0-8408 GCA_964396775.1 uncultured Thermoflexus sp.
CGTATTGCAATACGCCCCTCCGGGCGCTACAGGTATGCAGTGCCCCGACGTGTCGCGCGTGGTATCCGCGCTAATGTTAATCTGCATCATGGAGAGAGAGCGGCGAGGCGCGTTTCTGCCGAGCAGGGGTGAGGCAAGCCAGGGCGCAACCCACCGCCCTGACGCGCTCTTGCCTGCCTCTCACTCGCCCACAAGCCAGGTGCGCAGCGTGGTGATGTAGCGTTCCGGTGAGTCCATCATGATGAAGTGCCCGGCGTCGGGGAACCACTCGATCTGCGCGTGGGGCACGCCCGCCTTGAGCGTCTGGTGCTCGCTGGGCCGCACGATGATGTCGCGCTGCCCGTACATGCCCAGCGCCGGCACGGTCACCCGGTGTAGCTGCGGGCGCAGGTCGGTCTTGCGCAGCGTGCCAATGCTCTGGAAGAACGACTCGACGTTGATCTTGGACACGTCCTTGGTGATCATGCGGCCCATCGCCCGGCCATCGCGCGCCATGAAGTAGCTGTAAAAACGCAGGAACTGCCGCAGGCCCCGCCCGCCAAAGAGCCAGAACAGCGACGCCACCCGCCGCTGCCCCGACAGCTTGAGCAGCAGATTGAGCGAGCCACCGTTGATCGGCGAGCCGATCACGCACACCTTGACCGTCTTCTGCGGGTGATGGATGGCCATGCTCAGCGCGACCGTCCCGCCCATCGAATGGCCGATCAGCGGCGCGCGCTGGATGCCCAGCCGCTCCATGAACTGGTAGACCATCTCGACATAGGTTGGCACGGTGAAAGCGTCCAGGCGGGTGCGCTGCGCGCTGCTGCTGGCGGTGCCGGGCACGTCGGAGTCGCCGAAGCCGAAGAAATCGAGGGCGTAGGTGCGGTACTCGCGGCCCAGCACCTCGATGGTGTCGCGCCAGAGCTCCCACGAGCCGAGCCAGCCGTGCAGCAGCAGCACGGGCCGCCCGCGCCCATAGGTCTCGTAATGGATGATGCCGGGATCAGTTATTAGAGACGGCACGTGTGGCCCACCTCTCACCGCGCCTGCGGGACCGCCATGCCCCCGTGCTGCTAAGCATCCATCTCGTCGAGGATGGCGTAGAGCAACTCCAGCAGCACGTTCTTGACGCTCTCTTTGTCGGTGGCGACGCACGGCAGCAGCTTGATGTGGTCGTCAATGCGCAGGGCGATGCGCAGGTCATCGGGTGCCCAGGCTTCGGGGTTATCCTGCTTGTTGGCGGCGACGACGTAGGGCGTGGGCGCGTAGGCGCGGAAGGTCTCCAGGATGCTCTTGGCCTCGCGGAAAGTCTCCGGCCTGGCGCTGTCCACGACAACCACAAAGCCCAGCATCCCCTCGGCCAGAATCTCCCACATGAAGTCGAAGCGGCGCTGGCCCGGCGTGCCGAACAGATAGAGCACCAGGTCGTCGTCCACCGTGATGCGCCCGAAGTCCATCGCCACGGTGGTCTGGGGCTTGATGCCATATTCGGGCGCGTTACGGGAGATCGTCTCGTCGGTGGTCACCGCCCCGATCTCGCTGATGGAGCGAATGAACTCCGTCTTGCCCGCGCTGAAAGGACCGGTGATGACCATCTTGACGAATTGCATGGGCTGATCTTCACTCTTTCACCAAAAGCACCCGAAAGGGTTAGAATCAACGTGTAGCAGGCGGCCTTGCGCGCCAGATCACGCCTCTTTGATGCGGGCGATCAGGCGCTCGACCACGCTGCGCTTGACCTGCGGCCCCTGAGGCAGCGTCCGGCGTGTGCCGTCGGCGGCTTGGACTTTGGGCAGTTGCATACCGGGTGGCCGCACCAACTCCACCAGGCCCGCCTGTAGCAGCCCATAGACCACGCGCCGGATTTCGGTGTCGGTCATGTTGCACGCCTTGGCGATCTGGCGGATTGAGTTCTTGGGATTGACGAAGCCAACGACGCGCCATTCTTCGACGCTGAGACGCACGCCCCGGAACTTGTCACCGGGCGACTCGGGGAACTTGAGCGCCAGGTCGAGGTTGGGCAGCTCTTCTTCGAGCGGCTTGATCTCGCGGGCGCGGCGCGTCCCCTCGATGATCACGTTCTTGAGGTCAATCGGCACGGTGATGCGGCCCGGCGGCGGCGTGACGTTCTCCTCGAAGACGAACGGTTCATGCCGCCAGGTCATCACGTCGTACACGATGTCCAGCGTGTGCTGGCGGATGCTGCGCACGATGTCGGCTTTCGTCACGTAGTTGGCGTTGATCAGCATCAGAGCCAGCGCCTTGTCGGAGTATTTGCTACCGCGCTCGCGGATGACGCGCGCCTGCTCTGCGTTGAGTTTGCCGGCTTTGTGCAGCACGCTGGCCAGGTGCCCGTCGTGGTCGCCCATCGCTGCCAGCACCAGGCGACCTTGCTCGAAGACGACCGTCGCCCGCTCCTTGCCGGGGATGACCCTGGGGTGCTTGTGCCCCGCGCCGTCAGCGATCATCTCTTTGGTGACGACCGGCTCGTACAGGCGCAGGGTACCCGTCTTCTTGGCCAGGTTGATCAGGTGGAGGATTTGCGTCGTGCTGAAGTCCGCCAGGTTGCCTTTGAGCGCCATCTTATCTCGTTTCTACCCACTGTCAGGGTCACGTGGCGGGTGGAGTCGGGTGGGTTGTGTCCTTGCAGGCTGGGCTGCCGGGCATTATACACTCCCGAAAATGGGCAGTCAACCGCGCTGGGGGGCGACGCCAGGTCGCGCCGCCGTCCCATTCGCTTGCCCCGACCTCGCCGATCCTCTACGGCCCATCTCAAGGCTACGTCCCGTTTACATTCATCATTATAGGCTACATTGTAATCCGCAAATGCTGTCAATGGCAGGCCCACACACGAAATTCGTAAAAAATTCATTCTGCGGGCGGACGCGCCGGTTGCTCGTCGCCGCCTGGCTGCTCGTTCTACTGGTCGCCTGCACGCCGGGCGGGGGGCCGCCGCGCATTATCACCGCCACACCCGCCAGCGCCCCCACGCGCGTAGCTGCCGCCGCCGCCCAGATCGCGCGCCCGGCGAATGTAAACCCGCTGACCGGGCTGCCTGTCCGCGATCCGGCGGCGCTGGCCCGCCGCCCGCTGGCCGCTAAGATCTCCAACGCGCCGGACAGCGTGCGCCCCCAGGCGGGCATCGGCGCGGCGGACCTGGTCTTCGAGCACTACGTCGAGGCCGGCCTGACGCGCTTCACGGCCATCTTCTGGACGCACACGCCGCCGCGCGTTGGCTCGATCCGCAGCGCGCGCCTGATTGACCTGGAGATTCCGGCCATGTATGGGGCGCTGCTGGTCTATTCCGGCGCGAGCGAGCCGATCCGCCAGCGCATCGCCGCGCTGCCGTTCGCTCCGCGCGCCTACGAGGGCGTCACCACCGGCGCTCCGCTTTACTTCCGCGACCCGTCACTGGACGCGCCGCACAACCTCTTCGCCGTGCCAGCCGAGGTGTGGGCGCGCGCCCGCGCCGACAGGTTGAACGACCCGCCCGACCTGCGCGGCATGATCTTTGACCAGGCCTCGCCAGAGGACGGCACGCCCGCCGCTGCCGTGACCATTGACTACGGGCCGGACGAGGTGCGGTGGCGCTACGACCCGCCCAGCGGGAAGTATGCGCGCTGGGTTGACGGCGAGCCACACACCGACGCGGACAGCGGCGCGCAGGTGACGGCGGCCAACGTGGTCATCCTCTACGCGCGCCACCAGGACGACGAGAGCATCGTCGAGGGCGAATGGAACGGGACGACGTTCTACTCGACCGAGATTGAGCTACAGGCGCTCGGCCCGGCCACGCTCATCCGCGACGGGATCGCGGTGGATGGCTTCTGGATGCGCTGGGCCGAGGACGCGCCGCTCACCCTGTGGGCGGACGAGGGGGCCGTCCAGCCGCTGGCGCTCAAGCCGGGCAACACCTGGTTCCAGGTGGTGCCGCTGGATTTCAGCGGCGTGCGCCTGGAGTAGGTGTACAATGACAGTAGTGCTCGCAGGCGCAGCGCCGGCCAGAGTGCCGCGCCCCGACATCGCCCGCACACGGGAACAACCATGCTGGACCCGCGCTATCCCTGGCTGGCCATCGGTTTCCTGACGGCAATTGCTACCGGCGCATTGTTGCAGCGTGCCTCGGTCGCCTTCGGGCTGTTCAAAGACCCCCTGCTGGCGCGTTTCCGCGTCTACGGGCCGGAGATGCCCTGTTCGCCGCTGGCCCGCTTCCTGGACATGCTCGGCGTATGGAGCCTGTTGGCCGCCAGTATGCTCGACGCGCTGACCAGCGACCAGCGCGGCAGTTGGGGCTACGCGCCGGTGATCTTCTTCGCGGTGATGCTGATGGCCTTTGCCGGGAGCGTCATCACGCGCCACAGCGACACCCTGCGCCACGCTCTGCCCCCCTGGTACGGCGAGCTGATGCAGCAGACCACGCGCCAGGAGCGCCGCCATCTGGCCTATGCCTGGCTGCGCATCCCGCGCAAGATGCGCTGGCGGCTCAACACCGACCAGGCGTCCTTCCGCGTGTTCGTCGAGCTGGTGCGCCTGACTTCGTACTACGGCGCGCGCGACCGCGACGACCCCTGGGCGATCTGGCAGTGAGCGGAGGCTTTGTGGTGACTGGTATGCCGAGACACGCGCCAGGCAGACCACACCCTTTCGGCTCTCGCGCCTCTCAAAACAGTGCAAGCTGCCCTGGCGGGACGGGCGGCGGCTCGTCGGGGCTATCGTCGCCCTCGGCGTCGAGGGCTGTCTCCTCATCGAAGAGCGCCGGCTCAGCCGCCATGCCCTCCTCGTCTTGACCCTCCGCTGCGTGAGGCGCGTCGCTCGCGCTCTCTGGCAGGGGACGACCGGCAAGGCCCTCCGCCTGCAGCGCCGCCAGTTCCTCATCGGTGATACCGGTTTGGTGCAGGACATGGCGCAGCGTCGGCTCAGTGATGGAGTCCTTAGTGCGCAGGACGTGCACGTAATGCGCGCGCAGGCAAGCCTGCCACTCGTCGAAGAAGATGCTGCGTTTGTCGCTCATGGCACGCGGTGAGTAGGCTGCTTTCGTTCTCCCTCGCCGATCAGTGTACCGCAAACAGCGCCCCGTGCGTAGCCCTTCACCAGAGGACGCTGAGCAGACCCATCGCCGCGCCAAAGATGACCAGCAGCGCCGACCCGACCTTGTAGCGCCACAGCAGCAGCGCCCCCAGCCCGCCTACCAGCACGGCGTACACATCCACGAACGCCGCGCGCCCCAATTCCCACGTCACGGCGGCCATCAGGCCCAGCGCGGCGACGTTCACGCCATCCAGCAGGCCGGACACTGCCTTCGATGCCCGGATGCGCGGGATCAGCGGGTTGCTGAGCGCGACGACTACGAACGAGGGCAGGTAGAACGCCGCCGTAGCGACGACCGCCGCTGGCACACCCCCCAGCAGGTAGCCGACGAACGTCGCCGAGGTGGACAGCGGGCCGGGGGTCATCTGCCCAACGGCGATGGCGTCAATGACCGCCTGCTCGCTCAGCCAGCCATGACGCTCGACCAGTTCCGCCTGCATGAAGGCGAACAGCACGTAGCCGGAGCCGTAGAGCAGGCCGCCGATCTTCAGAAACGTCCAGGCCAGGGCCAGCAGGCTGTAACTGCTTTCAGCGGTGGTTGGCGCGGCCAGGCCCACCCCGGCCAGGGGGAACGAGGCGAGCGCACGAATCGTCACCGTCCGGCGGATCAGCGCCACTGCCAACCCGCCTCCCAGCAGCACGATCACGAAGTTGACGCCCAGGAAGTAGAGCACCAGCGCCGCGATGCCCACTGCAGCGGTCAGCCTGTCTGTGACGGCCTTGCGGCCCAGGCTCCACAGGGCCAGGACGATCAGCGGGATGATCACTGGTTTGATGCCGTACAGCAGCCACTCAGCGGCGGGCGTTGTCCCGTAGCGGGTATAGGCCCAGGCCAGCCCCAGGGTGATGACCATGCCCGGCAGCACAAAGGCGATCCCGCCCGCGAGCAGGCCGCCCAGTCCCGCCCGCACGAAGCCGATGTGCATGGTCATTTCGCTGGAATTGGGGCCGGGGATCAGGTTCGTCGCGCCCAGCAGATCGAGGAAATGCTGCTCGGAAAGCCACTTGCGGCGCTCGACCAGTTCATGGCGCATGATGGCGATGTGCGCCGCCGGGCCGCCGAAGGCTGTCGCGCCGATGCGCAGGAACGCGCCGCCGACCCGGAGAACCTCGCGCCAGCGGGCCGGGTTGTGCGATGTCGGGGAGGGGGTCGGCGAAGGAGGCATATGGCGCACCGGTTGCAGGAGACAAGGATCGGGAAGCGAAGTAGTGGGTACATCTCACGATGGCGAGATTGCTGAACCGCAGAGGCGCAGAGGACGCGGAGAAGAAGCAGAACCCTCTCGATAACTCTGTCTTCTCTGCGCTCTCTGCGTCTCAGCGGTGATCTTTTGCCCCAGAAATGAGACGCGCCCAAGTGGGCTGTATGCGTAGATTTCCGATGTCTCCAGCGACTTCGGAAGTCCCGCATCGTGTACCCCCTACAGCCGCTCGACGCCGCTGCCTTCCGCTGCCCGACAGACATAAAGGTGCGGCGTCAGGCCGGTCTTGGTGGTGTAAGCGGGGCCGACTGCCGCCACGAACTGCTCGACCGCCTCGTTCTGGACGAGGGCCACCGCACAGCCCCCGAACCCCGCGCCGGTCATGCGCGCGCCGTAACAGCCGGGCTGGGCGTTGGCGATGTCCACGATGGCGTCTAGCTCAGTGCAGCTTACTTCGTAGTCGTCGCGCAGGCTGGCGTGGCTCTCGCGCAGCGCCTGCCCCACCGTCTTGAGCGCGTTGCCGCGCAGCGCCATGACGGTGACGCGCACGCGCAGATTCTCGCTGACAATGTGCCTGGCCCGGCGATAGAGCACGTCGCCAAGCTGCGCTTTGACCTCTTCAAGCTGGGGCAGCGTGGCGTCGCGCAATGCCTCCACGCCAAGCTTCTCCGCCGCCGTCTCGCACTGCTCGCGCCGCGCCGCGTACTCGGAATCCACCAGCCCACGCCGCCTGGCCGTGTCCATGATGACGATGCTGGCTCCCTGGGGGACGGGCACCGCCTGCGTGTCCAGGCTGCGGCAGTCAATGAGCAGGGCGTGACCGGCCCGGCCCAGCGCCGAGGCCATCTGATCCATCACGCCGCAGGGCATCCCGATGAACTGGTGCTCGACCTCGACGCCGCCCAGCGCCTTCTCAACCTGGGACAGGCTCGCGCCCGTCAGGGCCAGCCCTAGCTCGATCATGACCACTTCGACCGCCGCCGACGAGGACAGTCCCGCGCCGATGGGAATGTCGCCGCCGATCACCGCGTCGAAGCCGGGCACGGTGTGGCCCTGGTTCTCCAGCCACCACAACGACCCGCGCGGATACTTGCTCCAGGCGGGCAGGTCAGGGTCGTCCAGATCGTCGAGGGCGAAGGTCGTCTCAGCGCTGAAGTCGGTCGAGATGAGGTGCACGGTGCGGTCGAGGCGCGGGCGGGCCGCGACGTACACGGCGCGGTCAATAGCGGCGGGCAGCACGAAGCCATCGTTGTAGTCGGTGTGCTCGCCGATCAGGTTGACGCGCCCCGGCGCGCGGGCCAGCAGCGCCGGCTGGCTCTCAAAGCGGTCGGCGAATGTGGTGAGCACGGCGTCTTTTACAGTCATGGTTCCATCCAGACTATGCAACGAAGTACCGGGCAGAGTATAGCGCAGTGCCCGCGCGCGGGCCTACTCTGCACCGGCAAGCTGTTCGGCCTCGTCGCGTGTGTCCACCAGGAAGACGGCCAGCCCGTTGAACTGCTTTTCCGCCAGCACGCGGTCCCGGCGGGCCAGCACCCAGGGCGGTGTGTACTTTTCCGGCACGGGGCCATCGCTGGCGCGGGCCAGGGCGATCTCGTTCTGATGCGCGCCTTCATCTGTGGTAGTGCGCGTCATAACCCATACGCGCGTCACCGGCTCCTCAAACGGGGAGATCGCCAAAGGATCGTCCGCATCGTACCAGGCATAAGGAGGCAGTTCAGCCTGCAGGAAGTAACGTTTGAAGGCGATCACTTCCGCCGGATAGTCGGCCAGCGCGCCGTCACCGGGTCGGAAGTCTGCCGCCACGTACTCCGCCACGCCACGCCAGTCTTCCTTGTAGTGATCGCCCGCGCGGAACACGTCCAGGGTGATAGCAGCTCCGGTCAGGGCCACTAACACGACGGCACCCACAGCCAGGTACGGGCGGCGCGACCCCGCCAGCCACTGCCAGCCGCGCAACATAAGCACGATCAGCGCGGGCAGGATGACTACGAAGTAGCGATCCACGTACATCGGGCGCACAAGCAGAGAGGCGGCGAATACTATCCCCAGCGTCCCCACGACCAGCCAGAACCAGTACCACAGGTCTGGCTCAGCGCGGTAGTGGCGGGCAGCGTAGACCAGCCCTGCGCCCAG
>CAYNHD010000131.1:8508-9730 GCA_964396775.1 uncultured Thermoflexus sp.
TCGCGCTGCGGCGTGCCGAGCATCTCGTAGCCGACCATGTGCTTCTTGACCGTCGCGCTGCGCAACAGCGGCGGGTAGAAGTGCGCGTGCAGGTGCCAGTACGGGTGCGGCGCGCCATCGGTCGGCGCCTGGTGGAAGCCCATGCTGTAGGGGAACGAGGTGCGGAACACGTTGTCGTAGCGCACGGTGATCTGGTGCAGCGCATCGGCCAGCGCGTCGCGTTCGGCGTCGTCCAGCGCCGGGATGCTGGTCGCGGCGCGGTTGCTGATCAGCAGCGTCTCGAACGGCCAGATCGCCCAGAAGGGCACCAGGACAGTCCAGTGTTCGTTGGCGTAGACCAGGCGCTCGGCGCGACGGCGCTCCTCGGTCAGGTAATCGCCCAGCAAGGTGACGCCGTGCGCGTTGAAGTAGTCGCGCTGGGCGATCAGCTCCTTGTCAATCTCGCGCGGCAGGCGCATCGTGGACCAGATTTGGCCGTGCGGGTGCGGGTTCGATGCGCCCATCATCTCGCCCCGGTTCTCGAAAACCTGCACGTAGCCGATGAAGTCGCGCTCGCCCAGATCGAGCGTCTGCTCGGCCCAGGTGTCCACGACCGGGCGGATGTCGGCAGTATCCATCTGCGCCAGGGTCAGGTCGTGGCGCGGGCTGAAGCAGATCACCCGGCAGATGCCGCGCTCACCCTGCACGCGAAACAGCGGGTGATCCGGCGGCTCGTCGGCGGGCGTGTCGGGCAGCAGCGCCGGGAAGTCGTTGTCGAAGACGAAGGTGCCCGTGTAGGCCGGGTTGACATTGCCCCCGGCGCGGGCATTGCCGGGGCACAGGTAGCAGGTCGGGTCGTAGGCCGGGCGCATCTCCGGCGGCGCGCTGGCGACTTCGCCCTGCCAGGGGCGCTTGGCACGGTGTGGCGAGACGAGAATCCACTCGTTGGTGAGGGGGTTGAAGCGCCGGTGCGGGTGCTCGCTGAGGGTGAACATGCTGCGTCCTCGCTGGGTGAGCGTCACGCGATGCCAGTCATGGGCAAGTGTACAGAGCCGCGCGCGTTTGTGCTACTGCGCCGGGGCCGAGATCGAGGTGAGTTTGGGGCGTGCGTAGGGCGTATGGCCATACGCCCCATGTGTACTAACTCAAGGCTTCTGGGCGCACGGTACGGGCGGAACGCCCCACCCCCAGGCCCCCACCCCCCCCCACCCCCGGAGGGGGGCAAACCTACCCACAGACGGTC
>CAYNHD010000132.1:0-9719 GCA_964396775.1 uncultured Thermoflexus sp.
CCTCAGCGGTAATCTTTTGCCCCAGAAATGAGATACGCCCTGCGCTCCAATTCGCCGCGCATCTTGTGCTGCCACGCGCCCAAATGGTGGTATAATGCTCCCACACCCGCAGAAAGGAGCCTGTAGACAATGGTCATGGAGATCAGCACATCGGACATGAAGCGCGTCCAGCTTTTTGAGGTGATCGGGCGCGTTGACAGCACGAATGCCGCCGAACTGGGCAGCGCGATGGACAAGTCTGTGGACGACGGCAAGACCAACCTCGTGCTCGACCTCGGCGGCGTGGAGTACATGAGCAGCGCCGGCCTGCGCGAGATGGTGCGCGTCCTCAAGCGCGTCAAGCGCACCGGCGGCGACCTGCGCATCGCCAACCCCTCCGAGCGCGTCCGCGAGGTGCTCGAACTGGCCGGGCTGGATTCCATCTTTGAAATCTACCCAACGCAAGTTGAGGCTGTCGGCAGCTTCTAGCGGCTGGCCGTGCGCCGCCGCACGCCACAGCCTCCTTGGGGGTCCCTATGTCTGAAGTGAGCCGCCTGGCTATCCCGGCGCGTCTGGAGGAAGTGCGCCACGCCTGCGATTTCGTCGTCGAGGCTGCCGAACAGGCCGGTCTGGACGAGCGCGCTGTCTATCACTGCCAGATGGCTGTTGACGAGGCGCTGACCAACATCATCGAGCACGGCTTCGCCTACCACGACGATGGGAGCGAGATCGAGATCGCCTGCCAGGCAGAGCCAGATCGCTTCGTGGTGACCATCGCCGATACCAGCCCTGCCTTCAACCCCCTGTTGCACGAAGCGCCCGACCCGTCCGAGCCGCTGGACAGCCGCGAGCCGGGCGGGTGGGGCATCTACTTCATCCGCAAGCTGATGGATGATGTCAGCTACGAGCGGGCCAACGACCGCAATCTGCTCACGCTGGTCAAGCGCATCGCCGCGCGCCGCTCCGCCGCGCCAGGCAGCGCCGGAGACGCCCGCTTTCCGGCCCGCGCGCTGGACGCAACAGCGGCGGTGATCAGCCCCAGCGGTCGGCTGGACAGCAGCACCAGCCTCTCCCTGGAACAGGCGCTCGAAGCGCAGCTTGCCAGCGGCAGAACCTGGCTGTACGTGGACATGACCGCCGTTGAGTATATCGCCAGCAGCGGCCTGAAGGTGCTCGTCGCGGCCTGGCGGCGCGCCCGCGAGAGGGGCGGTGACGTAGTGCTCAGCGGCCTGCAACCGCGCCTTGTTGAAATCTTCGAGATGGTGGGCTTCGACCTGCTGTTCCAGGTCTTCCCTGACCTCGACTCCGCGCTGGCCGCGCGGCCAGCCAGACGCTGACCCGCTCACCTGGGGTGGGCGGCTGACTCCCCGGAAGTGACACTGCGGTGGATACGACGCTGATCGCAGTCATGGTCGCAGGCGCGACCCTCGCCGTTGGCGGCGTGGCGCTGGGCCTGATCGTCGGTTACTGGCGTGGCCGCCAGCGCGGGATCAGCCTGGCCGCTCACGAGCGCCCCAGCCCGGAGCTGGACATTCTGGCTGGCATGGGCAACGCCATCCTCAGCGTGCAGCTTAAGGTGGACGCGCTGTGCGAAGTCGTTTACCAGCAGGCCACGCGCATCGTGGACACCAGCAACTTCCAGATCGGCACCTTTGAGGGGGGCGACTACGCCATCAAGGTCTGGCTGCGCGACGCCGAGCGGCTGCCGCCGCAGCGTTTTGAGGGCAAAGCCAATGAGGGCATCATCGGCTGGGTGCGCCGCACGGGGTCGGGACTGCTCGTGCATGACTTCGAGCGCGAATGGGACAGCCTGCCCGCTCGCCCCGCCCACCGCGCGCCCAATCCCGCGCGCTCGGCCATCTTCGCCCCGTTGCTATCTGGCGGCACGACGCTCGGCGTCATCGCCGTGCAGAGCCACCGCCCAGACGCCTTCAGCGACGAGGACATGCGCCTGCTGACTCTGCTGGCGAATCAGGCGTCGGCGGCCATCCGCAACGCGCAAACGTTCGAGGCCGCCCAGGAACGCGCGCGTCAGCTTCGGCTGATCAGCGATGTATCGCGCCAGATCACGGCCACCCAGCCCTTGCCCGATCTGTTTCGCCAGATCGTGGCGCTGATCCACGATGCTTTCGGCTACTACGCCGTGAGCATCTTCATCGTGGACGAGGCAGCGCGGAGCCTGCGCCTCAAGGCCAGCAGTCACGAGCAGTTCGCCACGACCGACCTGCGCGTGTCCTACCAGGAAGGGCTGGTCGGCTGGGCCGCCACGCATCGCCGCACGGCGCTCTCGCCGAATGTGAGCGAAGACGAACGCTATCTCGCAACCGCTACGCTGGACGCCACCCTCTCGGAGATCGCTGTGCCGCTGGTGGTAGGCGAGCGGGTGATGGGCGTGCTCGACGTGCAGAGCAACCGCCTGGACGCCTTCGACGGCGACGACGTGTTCATGCTCGAAACGCTGGCCGGCCAGCTTGCCCTGGCCCTGCAGGAAGCAGAGACCTTCGACGCCGAGCGCCGCCAGTCCGAGCGCATCAACGCCATGACCGAGGTCGCGCGCGCGCTGGTGTCCATCCTGAACATTGACAACCTGCTCGACGAGGTGATTGATCTGGTCACCGAGTACCTGTGCTACGAGCGCGTGCACCTTTTCCTGCGCGTCGGCGAGCGCGTCGCCTTCCGCAGCGGCAGCGGCGTGCATAGCGGGCGCTGGGCGTTGGAGCGCCTGTCCTATGACCTCAACGAGCCGGGCATTGTCCCCCGCGTCGCGCGCACCGGCTCGCCGGTGCTCAGCGGGGATGTGCGCACGCACGAGGACTACCGGGCC
Source organism: uncultured Thermoflexus sp. (assembly GCA_964396775.1). GTDB lineage: Bacteria > Chloroflexota > Anaerolineae > Aggregatilineales > Aggregatilineaceae > UBA2029. The sequence goes on from CAYNHD010000132.1 coordinate 2,804, forward strand.
GAGCAGGGCGTTGAGGACACGCTGAGCGAGCTGGCCGTCCCGCTGCGCATCGGCTCGACTGTGCTCGGCGTCTTCGACATCCAGAGCACCGACCCAGACGCCTTTACCCCCGACGATCTGGCGCTCGTCCAGGCGCTGGCCGACACCATCGCCATCGCCCTGCGCAACGCCACGCTCTTCGCCAACGAGTCGCGGCGGCGGATGCTCTCTGAGACGCTGCGCGAGCTAAGCACCGTGCTCGGCTCGTCGCTCGACCTGACCAGCGTGCTGAACGGGATCATGATCGGGCTGGAGCGCGTGGTGCCCTACAGCAGCGGCCTGATCGCCCTGCTCGACGACGACGAGGCGTGCTACCAGGTCGAGACGGCGCGCGTCAGCGGCGGCGAGCCGGACCCTGCCCTCTACGAGCAGTGCATCCCCGCCGGCGAGATCAGCGACGCGCGCCTGATCGCCCTGCTGCACCCGCCAGACCTGGACGAGTCCGCTGCGGCCAGCCACGATGAGATCGTCGTGCAGCTTGCCATCGCCGGCGCTCCAATTGGCTTTCTGGCCGTCGAGCGCGTGGAACTGGATCGCTTCACGCCCGAAGACCGCGAGATCATCACCACCTTCGCCAACCAGGCCGCCGTCGCCATCACCAACGCCCGGCTGTACATGGCCCAGCGCGAAGAAGCGTGGATCAGCACGGCCCTGCTTCAGGTAGCCGAGGCGACCGCCCGCGCCACCGACCTGGACGAGGTGCTGCGCACGGTCGCGCGCATCACCCCGCTGCTGGTCGGCGTCGAGTGGAGCGCCGTGCTGCTGGCCGATGAGCCGGACTCCTTCCGCGTCGTAGAGATCGCCGGCGCCGATCCTGAGATCGGCAGCGCCCTGCTCAACTACCGGCTCACCGCGCAGGCCTGGCCGCCGCTGGCCAGCCTCCTGCAGAGCGGGCAGCCCTTGCTCATTGACAGCGACACGCCGCGCCCCACCGACCTGTCCGCCGAGATCAACATCGGCCAGGGCGTGATGCTGCCGCTCTTTGCGAAGGGCGAGATCACCGGCCTGCTGCTGATCGGCACGCGCGACGACAGCGAGCCGATGACCGACCGTAAGATCGAGCTGGTGAGCGGCATCGCCAACCAGGCCGCGCTGGCCATTGAGAGCGCCCAACTGGTCGCCGCCCAGCAGGAGGAAGCCTGGGTAACGACCGCCCTGCTCCAGGTCGCCGAGGCCGTCAACACGCAGATTGACGCCGACCAAAGCCTGGAGACGCTCGTCCGCCTGACGCCGCTGCTGGTGGGCGTCGAACGCTGCGGCATCCTGAAATGGGACAGCGAGGCCGAGCATTTCGTCGGCGGCCCGTCGTGGGGCCTGACGCAGGAACACAAGACGCAGTTCGCCGAACTGGTCTGCACCGACCACGATGGCAAGTTCCTGCGGCGGCTGATCGAGGGGGCGGAGCCGGTCGCCTGCGGCGTGGGGACGGATGTGCCGCTGCCCTCGGCGTTGCAGAAGCTGTTTGAGATTCCGGCCCTGATCGGCCTGCCGCTGGTCGCGCGCGGGCACCTGGTCGGGGCCATGCTGGTAGATCATCCCGGACTGGACGGCGCGATAGACCGGCGGCGGCTCAACATCCTCAATGGCATCGCTCACCAGACGGCGCTCTCGCTGGAAAACGCCCGCCTGCAGGCCGAAGCGTCCGCCGTTGAGCGGATGGAGCGCGAGCTAGAAGTGGCGCGCGCCATCCAGACCAGCTTCCTGCCGGGCGAGCTACCGCAGGAGCCTGGCTGGGAGGTTGCTGCCCATTATCGCGCGGCTCGACAGGTCGGCGGCGACTTCTACGACTTCTTCCGGGTGGATGAGCATCGCTGGGCTGTCGTCGTCGCCGACGTAGCCGACAAGGGCGTTCCGGCGGCGCTGTTCATGGTGCTCTCGCGCACGCTGCTGCGCGCGGTGGGCCTGAACCGGCACACGCCCCTGGAAACGCTGCGCCGCGTCAACCAACTGCTGCTGCACGATTCGCGCTCCGACCTGTTCGTGACCGTCTGGTATGGCCTGTGGGACGCGCAGACGGGGACCGTGCAGTATTGCAGCGCGGGGCACAACCCGCCGCTGCTGGTTCACGCCGACGGCAGCGCGGAACTGCTCAGCGCGCGCGGGCTGGCGCTGGGAGTTGTCTCGGATATTGTCCTGCACGAAGCGGAGGTCACACTGGAGCCAGGTGACCTGCTCCTCGCCTACACCGACGGCCTGACCGACGCCCTGCGCCCCGACAAGACCGAGTTCGGCGTCATCGGCCTGCAGTCCACCGTCACCAGCCTGCGCAAGGGGTCGGCGCACGACATCATGCAGGGGACTGTGCACGCGCTCGACCGCTTCGTGGAGGGCGCGCCGCAGTTCGACGACATGACCTTCGTCGTGCTCAAGCGCCTGCCCGCAGAGCGGGGCACGCGGCGCCCGCCGTCCTCGCCGGCGTGACCCCATGCCGACCGCCTTCGTGTCCGTCAGTTACGCCCACCATCGCGCCCTCAGCGCCGAACTGGACGCCATCGCTGCCGCGCTGAGCGCGCACGGCATCACCCCCCATATCTTCGTGCGCGCCTACACATTCGCCCCGGACGACGCCCGCGCGATGATGGCCGCCGCGCTGCGCGACCTGCGCGCCGCCGATCTGCTGATCGCCGAAGTAACGCACAAGGCAATAGGCGTGGGCGTGGAAGTGGGCATGGCGGCGACGCTCGGCAAGCCTGTTGTCTACGTGCGCCATGCCCGCGCCGAGCTGTCCACGACAGTGAGCGGGCTGGCCGCAGTGACCATCACCTACCGCGACGCCGCCGATCTGCGGGCGCAGCTCAGCGCGGCGCTGGCGCGCGGCCTGACGCCTCGCTGAACGGCCCTCAATACTCGCGCTGCCGGAACCACAGACCGGCCATCACCAGCGCCAGTATCGTCCCCACGATGAGACCCAGGGCAATGATCAGGGCCGCCACTTCCACCGCAGACGGCCCCTGGTCGTCTGTCTGTGGGGCGGACGCCGGCGGGGGGGTCGGAGTCGCGCCGGGTGTCTCGCTCGGCGGCAGCGTGATCGTCGCTGTGGCAGTTGCGGTGGCTTCCGGCGTGGGCGTGGCCGAGGACAGGGTGGGCGTGTGCAGTGCTGTAGCCGTGAGCGACGGAGAGGGCAGCAGCGAGGGCGTGGCCGTGACCGGGGGCGGCGAAGGGGTCGGCGTGGCGGTCGGGTCGGGCGCGCGAATGAGCAGTTCGTCGCCCGGATGCACGATGTCACCGCGCGCCAGGTCGTTGAGCGCCAGCAGTTCGTCCAGCGTCAGGCCGTGCAGCGCGGCGACTGTCCACAGCGTCTCGCCCGCCTGCACCACATGCGTCAGTTGGGGAGTCTGCGTGGGGGGCGGCACCTGGCCCTCGCCCAGCCGCACCAGCAACTCGTCGCCGGGATGGACTGGTGTGCCGCGCGCCAGCCCGTTCAGCGCCAGCAGGTCGTCCAGGCTGACGCCGTATACCACCGCGATGTCCCAGGCCGTCTGGCCCGTCTGGACGACGTGCCATACGCTGCCGTCTTCGCGCGGGGCGCTGCGCACGACGGGCATCGCCACCGGGCCGGTCGTGGCGGCAGGCTCCTGCGTCGTCCGGGGAGCAGACGTGGCAGGTCGCGCAGTGGTTGCCCCTACCTTGCCGACCATCAGCACGTAGAGCTGCTGCTGGTCATTCTCAGCGTAGCCCACGCCCACGTGGGTGTGGCCCGGCAGCCGCATCGTGTTTTGGTGCACCCAGTCGCGATCCCACCAGCCAATGGCCTCTTCTGGCGTCAACGCCGTGCCGCCTTCCACGTTCTCGTAGACCTGGCCGCCAGGGAAGCCTGCCGCCGCCGCGCGATCCGCCGGACTCGTGCCGCCTTCGCCCGTGTGCGAATAGGTGTAGGTGCGCGCCATCCACTCGGCGTGGCCCTGCGCCGCCGCCATCAGCGACGGGTGGATTTGCAGCGCGGGCAGGCCGAGCGCGGCCCGGTAGCGGTTGAGCGCCTCGACCGTCTCGTAGGCGCGCCCAGGCTGGGCCGCCGCTCGCTGCGGCATAGGAGTGACAAAACTCAGCACGACGATCAGCGAGCACAAGCGAAGTACCTGGCGCATAGGACACCTCCGCTTTGACATGCGGCAACCAGAACGCGCGCCCAGACACCCCTGGCCGCCTCCGACAAAGCCTTCAGGGACGGACAGTAGCACAGGAAGCATGAAGATGGCGTTTGATTGACCTTACCCCCTGGCCTCACTACGCTCGGCCTTTCCCCCTCTCCGTTGACGGAGAGGAGGAGGCGAGGCGGGTTAGCCGAGCGGGGGTGAGGCAAAGTGAAGAGCCACTCCAGACCACAGACCAGCCTCAATACCCGTGATCCCCTGAACTGGCTCGGCTGGTAGGGGGTGAGTCTTATGTGCCTTGACGATCATGATCGGTAGCCGCTTGTAGGGGCGGGTTTACAAACCCGCCCCCTACACCACATTTGCGCGCATTTTCTGTCTTAATGTCAAATCTCAGCAGGGGCGTATCGCAATACGCCCCTACTGCCCGCGTCCCCAGTTGTCGAACGGCTTGCAGTGCCCTGCCCCGCCGTAACAGGCCGTCGGCAGCGGAAGCCCGTTCTCGTCCAGCCGGTTCTCGTTGATGTTGTTAAGATTCACGTCCTCAGTGGACATGAACGAAACACAGTCAATCGCCCCATAGGGGTTGAGCGGCTCGCGGCGGGTGAGCAGCGGCGCGTTCGGGTTGAAGTAGTTGTAGGTCAGGCGGCTGACTTCCTCGATCACTTCCCAACTGAGCAGCGTAGGCAGGTCGTTGCCGTCAGTATCCTCTTCCCAGGTGAAGACGACGATCACATAGTCGCCGCCCGGCGAGAAGACGATCCCGCCGTCCGCGCTCGTCTCGATGCCCCAGCCATTCTTGTGGGCGATGGGCGTGCCCGGCGGCAGCCCCAGTTCGAGCAGGCGGTCAATACGGTTGCCGCTGAGCAACTGGAGCATCTGCTCGCACTCGGTCTGCGTGATGTCGTCCGGGTAGATGGCGCGCAGGCCGCTGTTGTGGCGGGCGCAGTCGTAGATTTGCGTCAGCAGGAAGCCGATGTCCTGCGCCGTCGTCTGCGCGTAGGGGTCGGGGTTCGTGTTGTACGCGGTATTCGCCGGGACGCTGGGCCGGCAGACCGCCGCCTCGAACTGGTAGGCGCGGTCGGCGACGTAGAGCGGCGCGCTGATGTAAGTATGCACCGCGCCGATCTCCTGCGCCGTGCACGATACCTGGTTCAGCCCGTCGCGCAACTGCGGCTCCCAGGAGTCCCCTTGCCCGGCCAACTGCATCAGGTAGTTGGACGCCGAGTTGTTGCTGCACAGGATGGACTCGGCCAGCAGGTACGCCTCTTCCTGGCTGACCAGCAGCTTCTGGCGGAAGAGGTTGATCATGATCGGAATCTTGATGACGCTGCGCGCGCTGTGCGGCACGTCCGCCAGAATCTCCACGCTTTCGCCGGTTGCCAGGTCCATGACGTACACCGAGGCCATCGTCTGTGCGCCGTTGTAGACGAAGCCCATGCGCGTCATCAGGTCAATGATCGCCCGGCGCAGCGAGGAGATGTCGCGGTCGCCAGCGTGCAGGTCTTCAGTGGGCAGCGCGACGCGGCGGTTGGCCGCCTCCGGCTCGAAGAGGGCGCGGTGAATAAGCGGGATGGCCGCGTCAATGTCCAGCCGCTTGCCGGAGCGCCCGGCGCTGAAGGTCAGCGTGTCCAGATTGTATTCCGCCCCGCCGGGCCGCGCGTCATAGCGGTCGGCGATCCCTTCCAGATACTCGCGCAGCGCCCCTTCCGGGTATTCCGCGATCAGCCGCACGCTGACCGCCGCCACAGGCCGCCGCTCCAGGTAATTCCAGAAGCCAGCCCAGAAGCTCTGCGCCTGAGTGCTCTGGGCGCGGGCCTCGGCCAGCATCACGTCGCTGGCCACACGAAAACCGATCTCCTCTGGATAGAGGACGATAGGGCTGCCCTCGTAGCTGAGCTGGATCGGCTGCTTGAGGTACACGGACTCCCAGCGCGCCCGTGCGTCGGCCTCGCTCAGCCCGCCCACCGCGACCCCCGCCACCGTCAGATCGGTCGGCAGCGTGTCGCGCGTGTCGCTGTAAGCGACCAGTTCCAGCATCGCCAGCACAATCGCCACCAGCAGCAGCAGCGCCGAGACGATCTCCAGCACAGGGAGTTGGAAGCCGCGCCGCCGCTCGCCTAGCTGTCCGTAGTCCATGCCTTTCTCTCCCGCATCACTCCTGCGCCACGCCCTGTCCAGCCGCCGGGCCAAGCGCCAGGGTGATCGCCCGCCGGTGCAGTACCACCACAGGCGGCAGATCCTCCAACGCCGCCCACCGATAGCTGATCAGTTCGTCGCACAGCCGGATCGTCTGGTCGGCCCCGTCCTGCTCCAGCAGGAAGACCACATCCAGGTGTCGCCGCCAATGTGTCCCCAGCACGACCAGCAGCGGGCGCACCACGCGCACGCGCAGCCCCGTCTCCTCGGCGAACTCTCGCTCGACGGTGCGCGCCGGGTCTTCGTCGCGGGCGATCCAGCCGCCGGGGAGGCCCCAGGGCGTTCGCCCATGATAGACGTGCTCGACCAGCAGCACGCGCGTCCGCTCAGCGTCGAGCAGCACCCCCACCACGCCGCAGGTGAAGCGCGGCTGTACCAGCCGGACGGCGCGCTGCAGCGCCGTGCCCGCCCAGGGGTAGCGGCGCAGCAGCCCGGCGATGCGCTGCTGCCAGCGCCCCGCCGGTCTGGATAGATCGTGGCCCATCCCCGCGCCGCTCATGGCCATCCTTTCACCCCGGCCCGCGCCGGGCTGAGAAAGCAAAAAGGCCAGCCGCGCCGTCCTCGCGGCGCAAAGTGGCCCCCCACAT
>CAYNHD010000133.1:0-9708 GCA_964396775.1 uncultured Thermoflexus sp.
AAGGCCGAGCGTAGCGAGGACAGGGGGTGAGGTCAACCAAACGCCATCTCATGCTTCCTGTACTGCTGGTCTGCTCCCCTTCTCCCGCAGCGCGGGAGAAGGGGCCGGGGGATGAGGGGGCCGCCTAGCCCGTGTTCTTCATGCCGGCGGCGATGCCGTTGACGGTGAGCATGAACGCCTGCCAGGTGTCCTGGTAGGCGGGCGCTGCCGGGTCAAGCTGGCGCAATTCGCGCAGCAACTCCACCTGGATGAAGTTCAGCGGGTCAATGTACGGGTTGCGGCGCTCAATGGACAGGCGGATGACGGGCATCTCGGCCAGCAGGTCGTCCTGCCCGGTGATGGCCGTGATCCATTGGCAGGCGCGGGCGTATTCGCCCTCGATCTCGCCGAAGATGGCCTCGCGCACTGCCGGGTCGCTCACCAGCGAGGCGTACAGCCGGGCGATGCCCATATCCGCTTTGGCCAGGTCTAGCTCAACATTCTGGATGAGCGCGGAGAAGAACGGCCACTCGCGGTACATGGCGTGCAGCAGGTCGAGACCCTCCTCAGCGCAGTTGTGGGCGGCGCAGTAGGCGGCAAAGGCGTGGCCGACGCCGTACCAACTGGGGATGATGGCCCGGCTCTGCATCCACGAGAACACCCAGGGGATGGCCCGAATCTGGGCAAACCCGCCACTGCCGCGCCGGGCTGGGCGCGAGCCGATGGGCATCTCGGCCAGTTCGTTGATCGGCGTGGCCTGCTGCCAGTAGTCGAGGAAGCCGGGCGTCTCGTAGACGAAGCGGCGAAAGGCGGCTTGGCCCGCGCTGGCAAGCTCGGCCATCGCCTCGCGCCACTCCAGGCGCAGACCGGCCAACGGCAGCGCGGCGGTGCTCAGCAGGGCGGCGTGCGTCACCTGGTGCAGGTGGCGGCGGGCGATGTCGGCGTTGCTGTAGCGGTGGGCGATGACCTCACCCTGCTCGGTGATCTTGATGCGCCCGCGCATCGCGCCGGGGGGCTGGGCGAGAATGGCGCGGTTGGTGGGGCCGCCGCCGCGCCCGATGCTGCCACCCCGCCCGTGAAATAGCTCCAGCGTGATGCCGTGCGCGTCGCAGACCGCGCCAAGCTGCTCCTGCGCCGCGTACAGCCCCCAGCTAGAGGCCAGGTAGCCGCCGTCTTTGGCGCTGTCCGAATAGCCGAGCATCACCTGCAGGCGGTTGCCCCGCCCGGCCAGATAGTCCTGGAAGGGGGGCATGGCCAGCAGGTCGCGCACCGTGTCCGGCGCGGCGCGCAGGGCGTCAATCGTCTCGAAGAGCGGCACCAGGTCTATGTCGCGCTGCACGCCGACTTCGCGGGCGAAAAGCAGCAGGGCCAGCACGTCGCTGGGCGCGCTGCTCATGCTGGCGATCACCGTGTCTATGGCCGCCGGGCCGTAGCTGGCGTGGGCGGTGGCGATCATGCGCCAGGTGGCGATGACGCGGTTCGTCGGCTCGGAGAAGGCCGGCTCGACGGGGAGGAGTGGGCGCGGGTTGACGATCTCGCACAGCAACTGCGCCTGCCTGTCCGGCTCCGGCAGAGCCAGGTAGTCCGGGCAGATTTCGTAGGTGCGCAGAATCTCGTCAAGGGCCGCCGCGTAGAGCCGCGCGTCGTCGCGCACTTCCAGCGGCACCAGGTGCAGCCCGAACAGCCTCACCTGGCGGATCAGCCGGCTCAGCGCGCCGTCGGCGACGCGCTCGCTGCCGTTGGCGGCCAGGCTGTCTTCGATCAGGCGCAGGTCGGCCAGCAACTCGTCGCCGCTGCGGTAGCTGTTCGCGCTCAGCTTCTCCCAGATGATGTCGAGCATCTCGCGGTAAAGCTCGCCGGGGAAGCGCAGCGCCTCCCTGTCGCGCTGCCGGGCCACTGCCGCGCGCAGGGCGTCCGCTGCGGGCAGGTCGTCGGTGGACTGGGTGAGGTGCTCGCGCAGGAAGGCGACCGCCTCGCGGTAGACGGCGCTGATCGCGGCGCGGTGCGCCCGCAGCGTGTCCAGCGTGACCTCTGGCGTGACGTTGGGGTGGCCGTCGCGGTCGCCGCCGACCCACGAGCTATAGCGCACCAGCGGGGGCAGGGCGCGCCAGTCGCCAGCGGGGTAGTGCGCCTGCAGGCTGGCGCGCAGATCGTCCGTCAGGGCAATGAGCACGTCCATGACCACCGAGGTCAGGAAATAGACCACGAAATCCACCTCGTCGGCGATGGAGGCGCGCGAGGCGCGGGTGGGGCGCGTCTGCCACAGCTCCTCGATCTCCTCGGCGAGCGCCGCTTCGAGGGCGCTCATCTCGCGCGGCAGCAGTGCCTCGCGCTCGCGGCGGGTCATCATCTGGACGATGTGCCGCTGCTTGACGAGCACCTCTTTACGCTTGGCTTCGGTGGGGTGGGCGGTCAGCACCAGGCGCACGGTGATCCGCCCCAGCAGATCGCGCACCTGGGCGGCGCTCAGGCCCGCCGCGTGCAGCGTGCGGATGGCGTCGCCGATGGATTCGCCCAGCACCCCGTCCGCTTCGCGCTGGCGCAGCACGCGGATGCGCTGCTGGTCTTCGGCGGCGTTGATCAACTGGAAGTAGTTGCTGAAGGCTTTGATCAGGATGCGCTTGCCTGCCAGGTCTTGCTGGCGGATGTGCGCGAGCAGGGCGTCCGTAGCGTCCGGCTCGTCGGCGCGGCGCGCTTTGGCCGCCGCGCGCACCGCTTCGACCGTGTCGAAGGCATCGTCGCCGTGCTGCTCGTGGATGACCACGCCAAGCAGGCCGCCGAGCAGGCGGATGTCAGCGCTGAGAGGGTTCATGGCCTGTCCTGACTGTGCGATCCGCTGAGATCATAACAGCGGAGCGGGGAATTGTCGTGTGCGGCTGACCGGTAGAGACAAGAAGGGGCGTATTGCAATACGCCCCTGCGGGCCTCACCCCCCTAAATCCCCCTCTCCAGCCGAGCTAGAGAGGGGGACTTTGCCCGCCAGAGGGGACGTTTTCCCCCTCCCTGGCTTGGCCGGGAAGGGGGCCAGGGGGAGGGGCGTTCCGCCCAGATCGCGCTTCTGGAGACCCTAAACTTTGGTGCGCATAGACTTCCGAAGTCTTGCAAGACTTCGGAAGTCCGCCCCTGCGAAAGCACATGCGGCAGCGGTCACGCCGGACGCCTAAGCTATCTTCTTGGAAGCCTGGGGGTCGAACGCATCGCGCATCCCATCGCCAATCAGGAACAGGCACAGCACGGTGATGACGATCATCAGGCCGGGCAGAATGACCAGATGGACGCCCATCGTGTAGAAGGTTTGGGCGTTGATCAGCATGTTGCCCCAACTCGGCGTGGGCGGGCGCACGCCGAGGTTCAGGAAGCTCAGCGCTGACTCGACCAGGATGAAGCCACCGATGTCGCTGGCCAGGTTGATCGCCAGGACCGAGAAGATGTTGGGCAGGATATGCAGGAACATGATCCGCGGCGTGCCGGCGCCAATGGCGTGCGCTGCCACGATGTACTCGCGGCCGCGATGCGACAGCGTCTCGCCACGCACAAAGCGCATGGTACTGGTCCACGAAAGCAACGCCAGAATCAAGATCAGCGTGAACACCGTGGGAGAGAGCATGGCCGAGATGATCAACAACAAAAACAGCGACGGCACCGAGTTCAGAGTGATGACAAACCACATGATCAGGTCATCAATAAAACCCAGCCGGGTACCCTGGTAGAAGCCCGCGACAACGCCCACCGTGGTGCCCACGACAAGCGACACCAGCGCTGCAGAAAAGCCGATGCCCAATGACACGCGCGCCCCGTAGAGCAGGCGCGACAGGTGATCGCGGCCCAGGTCGTCGGTCCCTAGGGGGTGGCCCGGCGAACCTATCCCCGCGAAGGTGTTCTGCAGGTCCGTGCGGCGGTAGTTCACCCCCAGCGCGTCGGAGATGGCCGGGGCCAGCAGAGCCAACAGAGCAAGCAGCAGAATCACTGCGAGGGCAATCAGGGTCAAATAATCGCGTCGCAGGCGCAGCAGGGCGAGTTGCCAGAGCGTCTGGCCGCGGTATTCGTCTTCGTTGTACAGACTCAGCACAGCAGCTTCCGAAGCTGACATCATCGTTCTCCTACGACAGCCGGATTCGCGGGTCAATAAGCGCGTAGAGGATGTCGGACAGCAGGTAACCAATGATGGTGGTCAGGGATACCATGATCACCGCGCACATGATCACCGGGTAATCCTGAGTTAGCACTGCCGAGTAGGTTGTACGCCCGACGCCAGGCCAGGAGAAGATCGTCTCTGTGATGAGTGCCCCACCAATAATACCCGGGATGGCCGGTCCCAGAATTGTGGCGATGGGAATCAAAGCATTACGCGCGGCGTGGACGAACCAGATCTGGTGGTAAGCCAGTCCCTTGGCCTGCGCCGTGCGCACATAGTCCTGGCTGAGCACGTCCAGGGTGGAAGCCCGCATAAAGCGCGACAGAATAGCGATCCAGCCAGTGGACAACACAGCGACAGGCAGGATGAGGTGCTCGATCCGGTCGGCGAGGGTGACTTCGCCGGTCAGGAAGTAGTTGGTGGGGTAGCGCCCTCCCATGGGCAGCCAGCCCAGCCACGAGCCAAAAATGAGCAACAGGGTCAGCCCCAACCAGAACACGGGCACCGCGCTGAATATGACGGCCATGACGCGCGTCAAATTGTCGAAGACTCCCCCCCGCTGGACAGCGGCCAGCACTCCGATGGACACGCCCAATATGACGCCGACTGCAAGGGATAGCCCTCCCAACTCGGCGGTGGCCGGAAATTTCTCCACAATGAGTTCCAGAGCAGGCCGTTTGGTGACGAACGAGGTCCCGAAGTCGCCGCGCAGGATGCCTTTCTGCGTGCCGCGTTCCATAATCTGCTCGCCGTTGCTATCCAGGACCGGGTTGCCACGCCCGTCAACTTTGGGGAACTTCTGCCAGTCGTTACCGATCAACCAACGAATGTACTGCTTGTAGACCGGGTCGTTTGTGCCAAGTTGCGCAGCCATGGCCACTCTCTGCGCCTTGGTGGTTCTGGGGCCAAAAGTCAGGGTTGAAACCGGATCGCCTGGCGCGGCCACAATGATCGCATAGGTCAGGACAGTGATGCCAAATAGAGTGGGGATGGCCTGGATGAGCCGCCGAAGGATGAATTGCGACATTGTCTCGTTATCTATCTCCTTTCGTGGGAGATGCCGGAGGACTCTGGCCGGCAACCCGTCTGGGCTGCCGGCCAGAAGTTCTTAGGGCGCTAGAGCTTTATTGAGCAATCGTCCAGGTGTGGACATTCCACAGGGGCACGTTCGGGTAAGGCGCGAACCCTACCACCTCACTGGAAGCCGCGTACATGGTATTCTGCACGAAGAGCCACAGATAGGGCTGGTCGTCCTGCAGAATCTTCTCGATTTCGTAGTAGATCTTAGCGCGTTCAGCCGGATCGCAGCCGGGCAGCGTAGCCGCCTGCAGCGACAGCTCCTCGAACCGCGGGTTGTAGTAGGACACAGCGTTGCTGGACTGGTTGGCCGGGTCGTCGTTGGCGCTGCCGAAGAGCTGGATCTGATCCGGATCATCGGGGAAGCCCTGACGCCAGCCGATGATGTAGGCGTCGAAGGTCTGCGCGCCGAACGTCTGATCCAGCAGCGTCTGCCAGTCAATGGCCTGGAAGTCCACGTTGATGCCCAGGTCGTAGAGCTGATCCTGGATGATCTGGCCGATGGCTTCGCGACGGGTGTTGCCCTGGTTGGTGATCAGTTCGAACTCGAAGGGCGTGCCCTCTTCAGCGTAGAGGCAGCCCTGGCAGATGCGCACGCCGTCCGGCCCCAGCGGCCAGCCAGCCTCGTCGAGCATCTGGGCAGCCAGCTCTGGGTCGTAGGGGATCGGCGCCAGGTTCGGGTCCTTGGCCCAGGAGGTCGGAATCTGGCTGGAAGCCATGACCGAGCCTTCGCCAAAGACTGCACCGCTGACGATGTCCTCAACATTGATCGCATGCTGGAGCGCGCGGCGGACGCGGACATCCCCGAAGATCGGGTGGTGACCCTGGTCAATGGGGTTGCCGTTCTCGTCGCGGCCCGGCTGCGGGTTCTCCGGGTCGGCCAGGTTCAGGCCCACGTAGTCCCACGAGTTGCCGGGCATGTCAACGGCCACCACATTTGCAGCCGCGCGGATGTCGGGACGGCGCTGCACGGGCGGCCCGTCAATGAAGTTGGTCTCGCCAGCCAGGAATTGCTCGGCCAGCACGGTCTGATCGGGCACATCGCGATAGATGAACCCGGAGGGGATGACCACGCCATCGGGCCAGGTGGTGGTCGCCTTGACAGCTACGGCCTCGCCGGGGTTGAAGCTGGCGAACTCAAACGGGCCAAAGGCGGGCGATGGGTTGGAGTCGAAGGGGTGGTCCTTCATCACCGAGAAGTCGAAGTCCGGGCTGCCGTCGTAGTTCCAGACGTGGGACGGGACAACGGGGAAGCCAGCGGCGAGGCCCAGCGCGGTGCAGGCCGCGACCTCGAAGACTGCCTCGTAGGTGTAGTCGTCAATGATGCGGATTTCCTTGACGCCTGTGGGATTGCCGTCGGCGACGTAGTTGAAGTAGCCGTACAGCGGAGCGTCAATGGCACCGCTGGCGATGGCATCGAAGCTGAACTTGATGTCCTTGGTGGTGATGGGCGTGCCATCGGTCCAGACCGCGTCTTCACGTATCTTGAAGGTGTAGACCAGGCCATCCTCCGAGACGCTGTACTCGGTGGCCAACGCGCCGTAGACGGCTTCGTCGCCGACAAGGCCGTAGGTCTGCGTGATGCCGCTGGCGCCGATGACCGTCGGGAACATCAGGCCGGTGATGCGGTTCGTGGCTGTGTCGTTGTTGCGCAGCGGGTTCATGGCGCCGAAGTTGACCGAGCCACCGAAGTTGCCTTCGATCACTGGGCCGCCACTGCCCGGCTCCTGGGCGAGCGCAGTCATCGGGGCCAGCATGGTGGCCAGGATGACGATAACAAAAATGGCTGTCCTTTTCATTACAAGTGCCTCCTTAGGTATGGCTGTGCGACGCAGTGAGTTAGTTTTTCCGATCGTGCAGTCTCGCAATAGAGCCACCTTTCCCCCCAACGCCTTGCGGTTCGCCGGGGCAATGCCACCAGATGCCAACGACTATGAGCAGATAGTTATACCAGCCTCCGCGCCATGATGCAACGCAAGGTTAATGTGCGTCCGGTTTATGCGGCGGCCCGGCTCACAGCTTCTCCGCGCCGCGCACGGCCACCCCCCATAACTGGCGGATGGCGATGCTGCGCGCCAGATAGGTCAGCAGCGCGGCAGCCAGGATGACGCCAGGGTTCAGTTCGAGCAGGTAGCCAGCGTAAGGGCCCAGCACGATCATGGTGACGAGACTGAACCCGACATCGTGAACCTCGCCCACCGGCTGAATGGCCAACACACCTACCCCTACCATAATATCCGCTCCCCAGGCCAGCAGCGAAGCGGTCACGGCTGCCGTCGCGGCCTCGCGGACTGAGGAAGAGGGTGTGCTGGCGGCCAGCGCGGCGACGATCATCAGGATAAGCTGCTGCACGCGATCAAACAGGTAACCGCCAGCAACCGCCAACACCAGCCCGGTCGTTGCCACGCAGAGCAGATTCTGCGTGGAAGTGCCCCACTGCTGGCGGGAAACGTCCAGCGCGCCCGACACCAGAGCGATCCCGCTGCCGATGAGCAGGCTGGCGATCAGGCCCTGCACCTGCACGTACCACAGCCACCAGAGCCGGTCGCGCAGCGCCTTCAGCGCGCCCTGGGCCTTCGCCAGCAGGATTTCTTCGGTGCTGTACGGGGTGGCGCGCAGGACTTCCAACGTTCCACCCTCGCGCTCGCGGGCGATGATCGGGGCCAACGTCAGGCCCAACGGGAGCGTCCACACCAGCAGCGACGGGGCGAACATGGCCAGCGGCGCTAACAACAGCAGCAGCGCGCTGAGGCAAACAGGGGCCTCGGATGATCGAGAGTATAGCACAGCTCCCACATATAAGCCTACCACTAATAGCCAGACCGCGCCGGGAATGCGCGGCACGAGGACGGAGAAGCGCGTCAGGGCCGGCGAGCGTACTTTCTCGCGGCGGGCCAGGGGCAGCCGGCTGGCGGGCAGTTCCTGCCAGGGGAACAGGCCCCGCAATACGTCCCAACTGTTGATCGCCCGCAGCCACTCACGAAGTTTGCGCATTGGTTCAGCCAATGGCTGCATCCCATCATCCACAGCCCCAGCGCATCCAGGCCCCGCCGCTGGCCCTTCCCCTGCGCAGCGGCGCACAAGGGCTGTGTAGCAAGTATACCCTATGGCAGGGAGCGAACAACCGGGCAGCGTGTGGCGAGTAGCGGCGGATTGCGGAGTGCGAATTGCGGATTGCGGAGGTCAACTGCGCGCGCGAGGGGGCACGAGCAAGCAGTCGGGCAGTTGGCGGAAGACTTCTTCCCCCGGCCAGGCCAGGGAGGGGGAAAACGCCCCATCCGGCGGTCAAAGCCCCCCTCTCTAGCCGAGCTAGAGGGGGACGATCTGACAGGCAATTCTCCCCTTCCCCTAGCTTTGCTGGGGGAAGGGGCCGGGGGATAGGGGCGTTCTGGCAATCGCCCAACAACTTGTTCGTGGCCCCCGCATTGTAAAAAATCCTTTGCGCCCTGGGGATTCCATGTCATAATAGGAAAACCTGAACGTTCTGGGTCTCGTACTTAAGTAGCCTAGGAGGGTTCTCTGTATGCTTAAGACAAGTCGCATTACACTCCTCATCGTGCTCATTTTGTCGTTGGCGCTCACCGCCGTCGCTCCGGTGGGTGCCCAGGGGAAGGTTCTGAGGGTCGCCTCAGGTGCTGCCGGCACGAATGTCATTTTCGATCCGTCGCTGGCCACCGACACGACCTCGCACACCATGATCAACATGCTGTTTCCGGGGTTGGCTCCTCGTGATGAAACGACCGGCCTGCCGCAGCACGGCATGGCGGAGAGCTGGACGATCTCCGAGGACAACCTCACCTACACCTTCACCCTCAAGCAGGGCGTGCCGTGGGTGACCTATGATGCGGCCACAGACTCGGTCGTGGAAGTGACGGACGAGACGGGCGCTGTCCGCTATGTGACCGCTCACGACATGGTCTATGGCGCGTTGCGCACAATGGACCCGGCCACAGCGTCCGACTACGCCTATCTGTCAGCCATGTGGACTAAGGGCGGAAATGAGTTCAACTCGGGCGAAGGGGCACGCGAAGATGTGATGGTCAAGGCGCTGGACGACTACACGCTCCAGATCACATCGCCCGAGCCGGCGGGCTTCCTGCTGCAGGTCTACGGCGAATGGCTCTTCGCCGCCCAGCCGCAGTGGGCCATCGAAGAGTACGGCGACGCCTGGACTCTGCCCGGCAACCTCCAAACCTACGGTACGTTTACGCTCAAGGCTCACGAGCCTGGCTCGCGCGTCGAACTCATCAAGAACCCCTTCTGGACGGGCACCGAGAGCCATCCGGTTTCCGCGCTCGACGCGATTGAAGTGCGGATGCTGGATCAATCAGCGGCGCTGGCCGCCTTCGAGGCCGGTGAGATTGACACGACCGAAGAAGTGCCGCTGCCCGACCTGCCCCGCTTGAAGGTCGAGCGCCCAGATGAGTTGCACATCGGCCCGGGTACCTGCACCTACTACTACGGCTTCAACGTGCTCAAGGAGCCGGTGAACAACGTCCACATGCGCCGCGCGCTCT
>CAYNHD010000134.1:0-9702 GCA_964396775.1 uncultured Thermoflexus sp.
TCCAGGTGCAGAAGCCGCCTTTCAACAAGCTGGGCGTCTTCGACGTGAACACCTTCTTCCCCGAAAAAGACCGCTTCGCGCTGGCGATGGAGCTGAACAACATCATCGCCGCGCCCAGCTTCCAAAGCTGGATGCAGGGCGAGCCGCTCGACGTTCAGAGTCTGCTCTACACGCCGGAGGGCAAGCCGCGCGTCAGCATCTTCTACATCGCCCATCTCAGCGACGCCGAGCGCATGTTCATCGTCACGCTGCTGCTGGAGAACGTGCTGGCCTGGATGCGCACCCTCAGCGGCACGACCAGCCTGCGCGCCCTGCTCTACTTCGACGAGCTATTCGGCTTCTTCCCGTCGCATCCCTACAACCCGCCGAGCAAGGAGCCGCTGATGCGCCTGCTGAAACAGGGGCGGGCCTTCGGGCTAGGGCTGGTGCTGGCCACGCAGAATCCCGCCGACATTGACTACAAGGGACTGGCCAACGCCGGGACGTGGTTCGTCGGCAAGCTGCAAACCGAAAACGACAAGAACAAGGTGTTGGGCGGGATGCAGAGCCTGGTCACGGCGGAGGACGGGCTGGACATCAGCGACGTAGACCGGCTGTTGGGCAGCCTGGCCCCGCGCGCCTTCGTCATGCACAACGTCCACGACCGGGGCGGCCCCGTCCCCATTCACACGCGCTGGGCGATGAGCTACCTGCGCGGCCCGCTGACTCGCCAGCAGATCCGCACGCTGATGGCCGCCCAACGCGAACGCCCGCTCTACCCGGCGCGCGCCGCAGAGCGCCCGCCGCTGCCCCCGGAGATGCCACCCGGCCTGCCGGAGATGCCGCCGCGCCAGGCGACGCCGCGCCCGCACACCCTGCCGGACTTCGCGCCGCCAGCGCCGCCGCCGACCCTGCCCGACGAGTCCACCCAACCGACGGCGGTCGGCACCACGCCGCCGCCGCGCGAGCCTGCGCCCGCCCGCCGCGAGACTGGCATCCCGCTGCCGGAGGGGTTGAGCCTGACGCCGCCGGTTGTGTCGGCGAGCATCCCTCAGCACTACTTGCCGGCGCTGGTCGCGCTGGAGGTCGCCGTCGAAGCGTGGGAGCGCGAGACGGGCCAGCGCGCCGACCGCCCCGGCGATGCGCGGCTGGCTTACGAGCCGGTGCTGCTGGCCCAGGCCGACGTGCGCTTCGCCGACCGCAAGAGCAACATCTCCCAGATCGGCTACTACGCCTACCACGTGCGCGACGTGGCCCAGGGGGGCTTGCTGCGCTGGGAGGAGCATCGCGCGCCTTACACGGACCCGCGCGACCTGGGAGGCGAGCCGTTCGGCGAGGCGGCCTACGGCGACCTGCCGCCGGGCCTGGCCGACGTGCGGCGCATGACGGCGCTGGCCCGCGAGCTAGAGGACTACCTCTACAAGACGGCGGCGCTGACCGTGCTCCACAACCCCGATCTCGACCTCTTTGGCGCGCCGGGGATGCCCCGCCGCGATTTCCTGGTGCAGGCGGGCGGGTTGGCCCGCCAGCGGCGCGACGCCGAGATTGATACCATCGCCCAACGCTACGACAAGATTTTTGACAGGCTGGAAGAGCAGTTGCGGCGCACGGTGCGCGATCTCGAATCCGAGCAGCGGGAGCTGGACGCGCGGCGCAGCGAGGAGCTATGGACAACCGGCGAGGCGATGATGAGCCTGCTGCGCGGACGCACGTCCTACACGGTGTCGCGGATGAGCCGCACGCGACGCTACCGCCAGCAGTCGCACGACGAGGTGTACGAGGCCGAACAGCGCATCAGCGAGCTGGAGGCGCAGCTTGATCAGGCTCAGGCGGCGATGGAGCGCGAGCTACGCGCCGTCCACGACAAGTGGGCGCGCATCGCAGCCCAGGCCGAGGAGTACCGCATCAGCGCCTACAAGAAGGACATTCACCTCGGCGTGTTCGGCATCGGCTGGGTGCCGTACTGGTGGTTCGCGGCGGGCGGCGAGCCGGTGCTGTTGCCGGCGTGGGGTGCCTGACTCTCCCCATCTCATAATACTGCGGGGGAGCGGCCAGGCTCCCCCTTGCGTTTCATCGTCCCTCATTCGACTTGCGGGCCGTACTGCAGGCGCTCGATGCGCAGCCGCAGTTCGATCGTGCGTCGCTTGGCGAACTGGTTGGCGATGTCCTGTGCCTGCTGCTTGCTGAAATTACCGCTGATCACCGCTTCTCGCAGCCCGCTTGCGGCTACAGTTTGCGCGAAGTGAGGATAGAGGATAGGCGCGGTTACCAGCCGCCCGTCGTACACGATGGCCAGCAATTCAAGCTCGTGCCCGATGATATAGTCCACCAGCGCGCTCATCTGGTCTGCTTGAGGATCGAAGAGGACATTCACGGCCCAATCGCTGCTGCCCGCCGACCGGGCGATCTGGGCATCGCTGACGCCCGCCCCGGTCATCAGCGTGACGAACGGCGTTCCTTCGGGGTGCAGCAGAGCGGCCTCTGGCTCTCCTTCAGGATCAAGCGGAGGGCAGGTGAAGTCCTCCAGGCTGGCTGGGACGTTTTCTTCAGCGATGGCCTGAGCAACCTGGGCAGTGGTCAGCAGACATGTGCCGTCTGGTATCTCGCCTGGTTGGAATCCAGAGAAGTCAACGAATTCCAGCAGTTTGGGCGGCTCATCGGATGGGAGCAGTTCCACGTCCCACCAGTCGGTGAGGTAGTACAGGATGTCCGGCAGGCGATTCGCATCCTGGATATTCATGGTCAGGCTGGTGCGGTGGTCTGCCTGCTGCACCACCTCGAACCACTCCAGCGCGCCTTCTGCCTGCTGTTCCTCCAGCCGCCAGGTGAGCCAGTCGGCCACTTCGTCGGGCGGCACATAGGCAAGCTGGTCAGGGGGTAAGTCGGGCACGAAAACTACCTGGAGCACGCCATCATCTTGGGCCGATGCAGTGGGAGCGATGAGGAGTACCGCGCATACCAGCAGCACGATCGGGCGGGTGATCATCGTCTGTCCTCCTGCGACCAGGTCGCCCAGGGAGCTTCTTTCCTCCCATTGTATCATCAGTGTCTACCCCCATTTCTTCATGTACGGCGACTGGTGTAGACTGAGCTTGTACGGCACGATGCGGTTGTGCGCCCGGCGCAGCCCCTGCAAACAGCATTGGGCGCTCGGACTTCACGCCTCGGCCTGCAGTCCGACGTACAGGAACAGACCGCCGAAGATGAGATACGGCAGACCCCACAGAGCGCCCACAAGCATGGTCAACCCCTGAGCCAGCAATGTTTCGCCCTGGCCTGCCCCATAGCCGCCCAGCAGTCCCAGGCCGCACAGCAGCGCCCCTCCTAATGCCGCGAGCAGCCCACCAAGCCGCTCCCAGCGCCAGGCCAGGACCAGGCTGACGGCTATCAGCATTTGCACGGCGCGCAGGGCGTCTATCTCGCCTGAACGCAGCAGACGTTGCAGGGCGATCAACAGAATCAGGCCGCCGAACCAGACCGCGTTATAGCGCGCTATCCAGCGCGCCCGATACACCCGGTAGGCATGGGTTCTATGCTGGCCCTCGCGCCTTGCGGCCTGGATGATGTTCCTGGGTAGGGCCGCCACCTCTCGCAGGCTGAAGCAGAGCGCGGCCCAGAGACCTGTTGCCGCTGCATCAGCCAGCGCGCTGGCGAACACGGCGCGCATTTCGTCGCCGAACTCGGCGCGGAAGCCGGGGGGATACAGCCCCAGCAGCCGCGCGTAGAGGATCGTCATGAGATGGGTGATGTGAGTCATGATGACTCCTTTGCCAACCGGAACCGGGCGACAACCGCCAGGCGTTCCAGGCGTTCCGTCTCTGCCCGCACAATGCGCTGCCCGATGTCGGTCAGGCGATAGCGCTTGCGCGGGCGACCTGAGTCTTCTGGCAGATCGTCCGCCAGGCGCTCGATCCACCCCTGGTCGAGCAGGCGGCTGAGCGCGCCATAGAGCGTGCCGGTGCTCAGGGTGATGCGGCCCTGGCTCAGGGTCTCGACATCCTTCAGGATCGCGTAGCCGTGACGAGGTTCCTGGGCCAGGCTGAGCAGGATGAAGAGAGTGGCTTCGGAAAGAGGCAGGTGCTCATCCATTGTCATCTCGGTCTCCCGTGATAAGTCGCAATGCGATATGTCGCAAGCCGATATGTCGTATAATGACATATTATCACGAAGAGAGACCGTCTGTCAAGGCGAGCGGCAGCATCGAGAATGCGCGGCGACCGCTGGCCGCCGCCGGCCGCCCACTGACAACCGATCGCTGATCACCGATCACTCCGCCATTTCTTCGCGCACGGCGAGTGGTGTATACTGGATTCGTGCGCCCTGCTGGGGCTGCGCCAGACGCGCAGCCCGCTGCGCGAGTGAGATTCCCTTATGGCCGGCGATCCGCTGATCGGCAAGAAACTGGGCGATTACACCATCGAGAGCCTGCTCGGTCGGGGCGGCATGTCGCGCGTCTACGTCGGCTACGACGAGTACCTGGATCGCTACGCTGCTGTCAAGGTGATCAGCGCCGACCTGACCGAGGCTGACGAAGCCGAGTATGCGCGCCGCTTCCAGACGGAGGCGCGGGCTATCGCTCGCCTGCGCCACCCCAACATCGTCGGCATCTACCAGTTCGGGCGCTCGGCGGGCATCTACTACATGGCCCAGGTGTTGCTCGAAGGCGCCGACCTGCGCGTGCTGCTCAAAGCCTACGCCGACCGGGACCTGCGCATGCCCGCGCCGGAGATTGTGCGCGTGGTGCGCGACATCGCCAGCGCGCTCGACTACGCGCACGAGCAGGGCGTCATTCACCGCGACATCAAGCCGTCGAATATCATCCTGGAGCGCATGACAGGCCGGGCCATCCTCATGGACTTCGGCCTGGCGCTGAGCGTGCCGGAGGGGACGTTGGGCGACACCTTCGGCAGCGCGCACTACATCGCGCCGGAGCAGGCCATCTCCTCGGCGAAGGCTGTGCCGCAGAGCGACCTGTACGCGCTGGGCGTCGTCGTCTACGAGATGGCGACCGGCACCGTACCCTTCGATGACCCTTCGGTGATGAGCGTGGCCCTCAAGCATCTCAACGACCCGCCGCCGCTGCCCACCGTCCACAACCCCGATCTGCCGCCTTCGGTGGAACAGACCATCCTGCGCGCGCTTGAGAAAGACCCGGCGCGCCGCTTTCGCACCGGCGCGGCCTTCGCCGACGCGCTGGAGCGCGCCTATGAGGACGCGCCCGCCCACCTGCACAGTGGGCCGTCCATCGCCGAGCTGATGGCCTGGCAGGGGGTGTCGCCGGAGGCGCTGCGCACGCCGCCGCCCGAACCTGAGCCGCCGGAATTCCCAGAGCCGGAGCCGTTCGACCTGGAGGCGTTGTCTTCGCGCCCCACGCCGCCGCCGGTGACATCTTATGTGCCCTACGTGCCGCCGGTACCCGGCGTCGCGTCGCGCTTCGCCCAGCGCCGCCAGCAGAAAGAAGCCGAAGAAGCCCTGCGCGCCATCGCCGAGGGCGACCTGACGCTCGACGAGGACGCGCTGGAAGACCTGTTGGAGTCCTACGACGAGCCGCGTGAGATCAGCCCAGGCGGGCCGCGCCCTGCGCCGGTCGTGCCGCCGCTGCTGGCAGAGCAGCCCCCTGCCGAGCCGGGCGCGGGTGAGCGCGCACGCCCCCCCCGGCGCCTCCGGCTGCTGCTGGTGGCGCTGGTTCTGCTGGCGATTGCCGCTGCCGCTATCCTGCTTGGCACGCGGGGCGGTGACCGCGACGGCGAGACAGATGCGGGTGCGGGGGCTGTTGCGCTGAGCGCCAGCGATACGCCCGCGCCGACGGACACGCCGCCGCCCTCCGCCACCCGCGCGCCCACGGCCACGCCGCAACCCACTGCGTCCCCCATTGCGGCGACGCAACTCGTGGCGGTTCCGGTCTCGCCCGCGCCGTCCGCCACGCCGACCGAGCCGCCGCCGTCCGCCACTGCGACCGAAACGCCATCGGCGACGCCGACCGCAGCGCCGACTGAAGCGCCCTCTGCCACGCCCACTGCACCGCCTGCGGCAGCGGCAGCGGCGGAAGCGACGCCCGGCCCGCCGCCGTCGCTGCGCCTGGTGTACGAGCGCGACGGCCTGCTGCTAGTCAATGTGTCCGGCGGGACGCTGGATGTCAGCGGGCTGATCTTCGAGCAGGTTCCCGCTGACGGCCCGGCGCGGCTGTTCCGCGCCTCCACCTGGGATCGCGAAGGCGTGGCCGACCCGCCCGCTTCCATGCGCGACGGCGGCTGCTACCAGGTGGTGACCCGGACAGCCACGCAGACGCAGCCCGATCGCACGCTCTGCTCGGAGTTCCTCGGCTATGTCCGGCTGGAGGACGGGCAGCGTTATTTCTGGGACGCGACTTCGCCGGACGCGATCTTCACCGTGCGCCTGGCCGGGGCGGACGCGCCGCTGGCCGAGTGCGCCGTCGCTGCCGGGGAGTGTGGGATCGCGCTAGAGGCGGCTCCGCCTGCGTTCGTGCCTTCTGCCACGCCGACGGCCAGACCATCGCCCACGCCCGCGCCGTCGCCGACTGCCACACCCACGCCGCTCCCGCCGGATGTCCGGCTGGTCTATGACGGCGATCAGGTGTGGCTGGTCAACGTCTCTGGCGAGGAGCAGGACATCAGCGGACTGGTCTTCGAGCAGTTGCTGCCCGACGGGACGGTGCGGCGCTTTGAGGCGCAGCAATGGAACCGTCCCGATGTGCTCGCTTCGCCCGCGCAGATGCCGGCGGACGGGTGCTTCCAGCTTGTGACCGGCGAGGGCACGCGCGCGTCCGCCGACTCCGTTGGCTGCGAGCGGCTGCTCGGCTGGCTGCGCACCGGCGTTCCCAGCCGCTACTTCTGGCTGGCCGACGATCCCGGCGCGGCCTTCACCGTGCGCCTTGCGGACGCGACCGCGTCGCTGGCGACGTGCGCCATTGCCGCCGGAGAGTGCGCGTTCAGCCTGGCGGGGGAGTGAGTCCGCTGGTGGTTGGTTATTGGTTGATCGCTTGGGGAAGAGAGGCTATGACGCTGGCGGTTGATCTGACGGGGAAGGTCGCCCTGGTGACCGGGGCTGGGCGCGGCATTGGCCGGGCGATTGCCGGGGCGCTGGCCGGGGCGGGCGCGGCGGTGGCGGTCAATGACATTGACGCGGCCAGCGCCGAGCGCACGGCGCGCGCCCTCGGCGCGCCGGCCCGCGCTTACCCGGCGGACGTGAGCGATCCCCAGGCCGCGCAGGAGATGATCGCGGAGATGGCCACCGACCTGGGCGGGCTGCATGTCCTGGTCAACAACGCCGGGATCGAGCCGCACGCGCCCATTCTGGAGATGTCGCTCGACGACTGGCAGCGCACGCTCGCCGTCAACCTGAGCGCGGCTTTCTACACCAGTCAGGCGGCGGGGCGGATCATGCGCGCGGCGGGGGGCGGGGTCATCGTTAATATCGCTTCCATCGCCGGGCACAACATCCCGCTGCCCAACCGGGCCAGCTACGTCGCCAGCAAGGCCGGGCTGGTCGGCTTCACCAAAGAGTGCGCCCGCGAATTCGCCGCCTATGGCATTCGTGTCAATGCGGTCTGCCCCGGCGTCATCGCCACCGAGATGACCGCCGCGCTGCGCGGTAACGCGGCGCAGATGCAGAAGTGGCTGGCGGACATCCCCCAGGGGCGGCTCGGCCAGCCGGACGACGTGGCCGGGGTGGTGCTCTTCCTGTGCAGCGACGCGGCAGCTTACCTCACCGGGCAGGCGATCAACGTGGACGGCGGCAAGGTGATGCTGTAGCGGGCAGCCCGGCGAGAAGGCGTGACTCTACCAGACTTCCAAAGTCTTCGAAGACTTCCGAAGTCTGAGCATCACCCCTCCCCCGCGTTGCTCTGACTCAGGCCGTGTGATAATATGACTGCCACACGCGGGCGGTCGCGCGATCCCGTTGACCGTCAGGCGCGGCGAAATCGGCACGTGAGGAGTGAGGGGGCAGCACAATGAGTCGCCAGGTATTGGCCGGATTTATTGTCCTGAATGTGATTGTTTCGCTGCTCGTTGCCTTCAGTGTGCTCGTCCTGGGCGGCTATTTCGACACTGACGAGCCGGTGCCCGCGCCGACGCAGATCGTCATCCTCACGGCGACGCCCATCCCCGGCATGAACATGCAGCCCGCCGAGTACCAGGGCACGATTGACGCGCTGCAACTGACCGGCACGGCCCTGTTCGAGCGCGCGGAAGTGGTGGCCGTGGTCACAGCGACGCCGGACCTGGCAGCAGGGCTGGCCGTTGCCGGCGTGACGGCTGT
This sequence comes from uncultured Thermoflexus sp., assembly GCA_964396775.1. Lineage (GTDB taxonomy): Bacteria > Chloroflexota > Anaerolineae > Aggregatilineales > Aggregatilineaceae > UBA2029. The sequence goes on from CAYNHD010000134.1 coordinate 8,260, forward strand.
CGCCACCATTGACCCGGCGCGGCTGCCGCCTGTCCCGACCGATCTGCCGCCCGGAGTCGCCTCTCCGACACCCGAAACCGAGGACGACGGCTGTCTGCGCCATGTCGTGCAATCGGGCGACCTGATCATCAACATCGCCCAGCAGTACGGTGTGTTTGCCGGCGACATTCTGCTCGCCAACGACATGACTGAAGACGATGTGACCAACCTGCAGATCGGTCAGGAGCTGATCATCCCTGTGCCGGGCTGTGCCGCATTGATCACGCCGACGCCCGCACCCTCGCCGACCAATACGCCTTTCTCGCTGACGCAGATCGCGCCAACGGTCACGCTGCCGCCGACTGCCCTCAACGCGCAGGTGGTCATCGCCAACGTGACGGGGTGGGGCAGCGTCACCAACGAAGTGGTCGAGATTCGCAACGTGGGCAACGTCATCAATCTGCAGGGCTGGACGCTGAGCAACGAGCGCGGCGACACCTATCTGTTCCCGGAGTTCCGGCTGCAACAGGGTAGCCTGGTGCGCGTCTATTCGCGCCAGGGGCAGAACACTCCCGCTGCGCTCTTCTGGTCGCGCGAAGCGCCCGCCTGGCGCGACGGCGACACGGTGACGCTGGCCGATGCAGCGGGGCAGGTGCAGGCGACCTTCCGCGTGGGCGAAACGGCCCCGCTCTTCCAGGAGGCGACGCTCCAGCCAGGGGGATGAGCGGCGGCACCGTGCCGGCGATCAAAGCCCCCTCTCTAGCCCGGCTGGAGAGGGGGGATTCAGGGGGTGAGGCGTGCGCAGGGGCGTATATGCTACGCCCCTGTGTTTCGATGGTGGCTGTTTCTGACAGGGAAGACGCGGCCCTCACACGCTCAGGGCGGTGAGGAGTCGCTGTGAGCGGAGAATGTGCGGTCAGGCGGCGCGAGGCGTCAGGACTGCTTGGCCTCGTCGTTCTTGTCCTCGTCGTCGCCGCGCAAACCCTTGCGAAACTCGCGGATGGCCGATCCCATCTCCCCGCCGATGCGCGACACGCGCCCCACACCAAACAGTAAGATCACCACAGCCAGGATCAGGATCAGCTCAGTCGTCCCTACGTTGCCCATTGCTTGCTCCTCACTACCTATGCTCGCCGCGCGTGCGCGGCGCACGGTCGTCTTCATGGAAGTGAGCGACAGCTTGCCCGGCCTTCACTCGACTTCATTATACCAGGCCCCGCCGAATCTGGTCAGGGCAATTGCGTCTACGTGCGTCCTGCTGCCCTGCTTTACCTCACCCCCTGGCCTCACTGCGCTCGGCCTGTCCCCCTCTCCGCACGCAGAGAGGGGGACAGCAACCGCCGTCCCCAGCGTGTCCGGGCGCAGGAAGTGACCTCTGAAGTCTGAACCTGGACGCAGCAGAGCAGCGCCCCCGTAGGGGCGTATTGCTATACGCCCCTACGGAGGCATTTCGCCAACAGTATC
>CAYNHD010000135.1:0-2719 GCA_964396775.1 uncultured Thermoflexus sp.
TGGCGCAGATGCCCGATCTACCACCTGGGCCGGCGAACCGCGTCATGGCGATGCTGATGGCGGCCTACCGGCTGCTACCGCAGGATTTGCAGGGCATGGTCATGCTCATCGGCACGGCGTTCGCGGGGGAGGCCAGCGATGAGTTGCTCTCCGACGTGACCGGCGCGCCCGCTGACGGCATCTGCGCGCGGATGCGCCAACTGGTCGAGCGCGGCTTTGTCACCGAGCGTATGGTCTATGATCGTCCAGCTTTCAGCGCGCACGAGATGGTGCAACGCTTCGCCCAGGCGTTTCTACGCGGCAAGCGCCGCCTGGACACGATGCGCGCGCGCCATCTGCACGGCTTGCTCGTCTACGTGCGCCGGCACTCGGACGAGACCGGCTCCGCCCAGTACGAACGATTGGCCGCCGAAATGCCCAACATCATCGCGGCGGGCCGCCATGCCGCGCTGCATCACAAGGCTGACTTTCTCCAGGAACTAACGCAAATGCTGGCCCCGGCGGGCGAGGCGAGCTTCGTCCGGGCGTGCGGCTTTCTGGCGGAGTATGAGTGGCTGCGCCACCTGCAAGGGACTCCCGAAGCGGCGGAGGCGGGAGTTCTGGGCGGGATCGCGGCGGGGCTGGACGTGCCCGGCCCTGACGCTGAACCCGGTGAGGAGAGCGAGTCCGGGGACACGCAGGCGGCGGTTGAAACTCCACCTGCTGAGCCGCCCGCTGACATTCCAGAAGCGGACGCTGAAGCCATGCCTGAGTCTGAGGCCAGTGTCGCCGAGGCAGTGAGCGAGGCTGAAGTCCTGCCCGCCCCGGAGATCATGCCTGAGGAAGCGGCCATCGCTGAGGAGCCTGCTGCCGTGACGCCGGGCGAAGAGCCTGCTGGCGAGCTGGAACTTCCGTCCGACGCCGAGGCGTTGGAACGGCTGGGGCGGGCGGTCAAAGAACGCGGCGATCCGCACGAGGCCATTGAGCGTTACACGCAGGCGCTGGACAGCTTCAAGGCGGACGGGAAAGTGGACGACGAACTGGCCGCTATCGAGGCGCTGGCCATGCTCAGCCTGGAAGGCGAGCGGTACGAGGACGTGCTGGCCTATGTAGACCAGGGGGTGAAGCTGGCCCAGGAAGCCGAAAACCCGCAGCGCGAGGGCGAATTGTTGGTGGTGCTCGGCGATCTGCAGGTGACGTTGGGGCGCTGGACGGGGGCCGAGTCTGCTTACAAAGAAGCGGTCGAATCCTTCCGGCCCAGCGAAGCGTGGCTGGACATCGGCCTGGCGCTCGACAAGCTCGGCTCGGTCTATTGGGAGACGGAGCGCCCCCAGGACGCGGTGACAGTATGGGAGCAGGCCCTAACCCTCTTTGAGCGCGTGGGGCGCGACGACCTGCTGCGCGACACGCTGCACAAGATCGCGGACACGCGCGCCGAACTGTTGCAGTGGGACAGCGCGCGTACCGGATACGAGCGCCTGCTGGCGCTGGCCCGCGCTGCCGGTGATCTGGCGGCGGAACACGAGCAGTTGATGGAGCTGGGCGCGCTGCTCGAAGCGCAGGGGGATCGCACCGGCGCGCTGCTGCACTATCGCCAGGCGCTGCATGTGGCCTTTGACCTGGCGCAGCGCGAGCCGCTCGGCGCGGCGCTGTTGGCGCTGGCCCGGCTGCTCATTGATGACACTGTGCAACTCAACCGGACGCTGCAACTGCTGGAAGCGGCAGAGGCCGTGCTGCCGGATGATTCTGAGGTCAAGCGGCTGCTGGGCCGCGCCAAGACGCGCCAGGAACGGCTGATGCGCGGCGGCGTGGCGCTGCCAGTGGTCAGCAGCAGCCTGCAGGACTACGCCCGCGAAGCCTACGAATCGCCCGCTGGCTGAGCGGCTAGGGCGGAGGCCTCTTCCTCAATAGCGTGGGATTGACGCATCAACCTGGCGCGACCAGGCGTCAATCCCGCCCTCCAGGTTGATCAGGTTGGCGCGGCCCTGGGCTTGCAGCCGCAGGATCAGCCGCACGCTGCGTATCCCGTGATGGCAGAAGACGACAACAGGCCGGTCGTCGGGGATTTCGCCCCAGCGCGTGTCCATCTGGCTCAGCGGGATATGGACGGCGTTCTCCAGACGGCTGAGCAGAAGCTCGTATGGCTCGCGGATGTCCAGCAGGACGAGCGGCTCGCCGCTGGCCATGCGCTGCTGTACCTGGCGTGGAGTCAGCGAGCGCACCCCATGCTGCACCTGTTGCAGCCTGTGGTAGGCGCTGCCGTCGTGCGCAGGCGCGCCGCAGAACTGCTCGTAGTCCACCAGTTCGGTGATCGTCGGTGCGTCGCCACAGAGCGGGCACGCGGCGCGCCTGGGGATGGTGATCGTGTCGAAGGTCATGTCCAGCGCGTCGTAGAGCAGCAGCCGCCCGACCAGCGGCTCGCCAATCCCCAGGATCAGTTTGATGGCTTCGGTGGCTTGCAGCGTGCCGATGGTGCCCGGCAGGACGCCAAGCACGCCCGCCTCGGCGCAGCTTGGCACGAGGTGCGGCGGCGGCGGTTCGGGCAGCATACAGCGGTAGCAGGGGCCACCCGGCGCACCGAAGACGCTGACCTGACCCTCGAAACGGTAGACGCTGCCATAGACCAGCGGCTTGCCGAACAGCACGGCGGCGTCGTTCAGCAGGTAGCGCGTCGGGAAGTTGTCGGTGCCGTCGAGGATGATGTCGTAGCCGCCCAGGATGTCCAGCGCATTGTGGCTGG
>CAYNHD010000135.1:2729-9617 GCA_964396775.1 uncultured Thermoflexus sp.
GCGGTGTCTCGAAGGTCTCGACGGTGATGTGCGGGTTCAGCCCGCGCAGGCGCTCGGCAGCGGAGAGCACTTTGGGCAGGCCCACCGTCGCCTCGCTGTGGGCGATCTGCCGCTGCAGGTTGGTCACATCTACCACGTCGAAGTCCACCAGGCCGATGCACCCAACCCCCGCCGCAGCCAGGTAGAGCGAGATGGGGCTGCCCAGCCCGCCCGTGCCCACGACGATCACGCTGGCTTCCTTCAGGCGGCGCTGCCCGTCCATGCCCACCTGGGGCAGGATCAGGTGACGGCTGTAGCGCCGGAGTTCGTCTCTGGAGAATGCGGTTGCGATCTGAGGAGGCTGGCTGTTGCTCACGTTCGATGGTTCCATGTGTGCTGGCGTATACGGCGTAGTGGATGCTATCTGCCAGAGCTTAACACAATGCCCGGCAGCCCGCGAGGGTCAGAGCCGGGTGCGGGCGAATCCGTTCAGGTGGGGGGTTGCTCTGCTGCGCCCCTGCGGAACATCATCTCCGCCTGGCGTTGCGGAGAGGAGGAAAGGCCGAGCGCAGCGAGGCCAGGGGGTGAGGTAAGCAGGGCGCACCCTGAGATTTGAGCCTGGAAAAATGCGCAAAACGGCGTATGATTGGCACGGTGGCAGGAGTGTGAGTGTCGGTGTGGGTAGGATTGGCTATGCGGCGGGCGCGTATGGCGGTTGACAGATCGGCAGGCTGTGATATAATATTTTTTCTTGTACCCCATAACTGTCTAGACAAACCATTGACCTCGAAAACGGCCTAACCAGTGTTGAGGACACATTGCAGTCCCCCGTCCCCACAGCGACCGCGCCTGGCTGGTCGCAGCCTTTGGCGACAAGTGACCTCAAGGAGTGATGCATGCAGCGGCGGCTTGATGAGAAGAACTACGCACGAGCGTTAGACGTGCAGGATCTTCCCTCGCTCATTGAAATCCAACTGGACTCGTTCAACCGCTTTCTGCGCGAAGGGTTGAACGAGTTGTTCGATGAGATCAGCCCGATCGAGAGCTTCAACGGGAACTTGCGGCTGTACTTCCCTGGCAGCAGCGTCGAAGCAGAGCAGTTCGGCCTGACCTACTGGTTCGATGACCCGAAATACCCAGAAGAAATCTGCCTGGAGCGCGACATCACCTACGCGGCTCCGCTGTACGTCAAGGTGGCGCTGGTCAATCGCGCCGCTGGCGACGAAGTGGTGATCTCCGACATTTTCATGGGCGACTTCCCGCTGATGACGGACAAAGGCACGTTCATCATCAACGGCACCGAGCGCGTGGTGGTCAGCCAGCTTATTCGCTCGCCCGGCGTCTACTTCGCCGCCGAAGAGGATCGCACAACGGGCCGTCTGCTTTCGACGGCCAAGCTGATCCCTGATCGCGGCGCGTGGATGGAGTTCGAGACGCGCAAGAGCGACTACCTGGCGATCAAGTTCAACCGCAAGCGCACCATCCCCGTCACCATCCTGCTGCGCGCGCTGGCCGCCGTTCGCGACGGCTTTGACGCCCATTCGCCGATTCAGGAAGGCACGGACGAAGAACTCCTGGCGATCTACAAAGAGGTTGACAACAACCCGGATCACCACTACATGGAAGGCACCATTCGCATGGAGCCGCAGTGGGACCTGCGCGACGATATGACCATCGCCCAGGCCGCGCTGCTGGAGTTCTACAAGCGGATGCGCCCCGGCGACCCGCCGACGCTCGACAACGCGCGCGAATACCTGGAAAGCCAGTTGTTCGACCAGCGCCGCTATGACCTGGAGCGGGTGGGGCGCTACAAGCTCAACCAGCGGCTGCACATTGACGACCCCGTGCTGCCCGCCATGCGCACGATCACCAAGTACGATCTGGTCAAGCTGATCGCGCGCATGATCCTGATCAACAACGGCCTGGAAGAGCCAGACGACATTGATCACCTGGGCAACCGCCGCGTCAAGACGGTGGGCGAGTTGATCCAGAACTCGCTGCGCATCGGCCTGCGCCGCATGGAGCGCGTCGTGCGCGAGCGTATGTCCATCCGCGAGTCGGATAGCGTCTCGCCGATGACGCTGATCAACATCCGTCCGGTAGTGGCGGCGGTGCGCGAATTCTTCGGCTCCAGCCAGCTTTCGCAGTTCATGGAGCAGACCAACCCGCTGTCCGAGCTAACGCACAAGCGCACGCTGTCGGCCCTGGGGCCGGGCGGTCTGCGCCGCGAGCGCGCGGGCTTCGACGTGCGCGACGTGCATCACAGCCACTATGGGCGCATTTGCCCCATCGAGACGCCGGAAGGGCCGAACATCGGCCTGATCGGTCGCCTGGCCAGCTACGGGCGCGTCAATGAGTACGGCTTCATCGAGACGCCTTACCGCCGCGTCTACCGCGAGATGGCGCTGGATGACGAGCGGCTGATCGGGCGGGTGCTGCGGTCGGACGTGACGGACGAGTCCTCTGGCAAGAGCATTGCAGCGGGCACGGTCATTGACGCGAAGATACAGGCGCAATTTGCCAGGTGGCAGATCAAGACGGTGCCGATTGTGCCCTTTGTCAGCCAGGAAATCGAGTATCTGTCCGCCGACGAGGAAGATCGCTACACCATCGCCCAGGCCAACGCCTTGCTGGACGACAGCGATCATTTCGTCAACGAGCGCGTGTCGGCTCGCCATCACCAGCGTTTTCTGGTGGCGTCGCGCGACCGCATTGACTACATGGATGTGGCTCCGCGTCAGATCGTTGGCATCTCGGCGGCGCTGATCCCCTTCCTGGAGCACGACGACGCCAACCGCGCGCTGATGGGTTCGAACATGCAGCGCCAGGCTGTCCCGCTGCTCAAGCCGGACATCCCCATCGTCAGCACGGGCGTCGAGCGGCAGGCTGCCATTGACTCCGGCCAGGTGCTCATCGCTGACCGCGACGGTGAGGTGGTCTCGGTGCAGGGCGATCAGGTGGTGTTGCGCACCGAAGACGGCCTGAAGACCTATCGCCTGCGCAAATACCACCGCTCCAACCAGTCCACGTGCATTGACCAGCGCCCCGTTGTGCGCAAGGGGCAGATGGTGCGCAAGGGCGATGTCCTGGCCGATAGCTCGTCAACGGTGGTCGGGGAGCTGGCGCTGGGTCACGATGTGCTGGCTGCGTTCCTCTCCTGGGAAGGCGGCAACTACGAGGACGCTCTGCTGATCAGCGAGGAGTTGGTGCGTCAGGACAAGTTCACCTCGATTCATATCGAGAAGCACGAAGTCGAGGCGCGCGACACCAAGCTCGGCCCAGAAGAGATCACCTACGACATCCCGAACGTCGGCGAAGAGGCGCTCAAAGACCTGGACGAGTACGGCATCATCCGCATCGGTGCGGAAGTTGGCCCCAACGACATCCTGGTGGGCAAGATCACGCCGAAGGGCGAGAAGGAACTCAGCCCAGAGGAGAAGCTGCTGCGGGCCATCTTCGGCGAGAAGGCGCGCGAGGTCAAGGATTCGTCGCTGCGTCAGCCGCATGGCGAGCGCGGCAAAGTGGTGGACGTGAAGATCTTCACCCGCGAAGAGCACCGCGACCTCCCCGCAGGCGTTGACCAGATGGTGCGTGTCAGCGTGGCGCAGAAGCGCAAACTGACCCAGGGCGACAAGATGGCCGGGCGGCACGGCAACAAGGGCGTCATCTCGAAGGTTGTCTCCATCGAGGATATGCCCTTCCTGGAAGACGGGACTCCGGTTGACATCATCCTAAACCCGCTCGGCGTGCCGGGCCGCATGAACATCGGCCAGGTGCTGGAAACGCACCTGGGCTGGGCGGCAGATCGCCTGGGCTTCCGGGCCATCTCGCCTGTCTTCGACGGCGCAGAAGAGGATCAGATCGAGGCGGAGCTTGGCCGGGCGTGGATGATTGACCGCGCCTGGGATGACATCGGCGAGCGTGCCTGGGCATGGCTGGCTGCTGAGGAGTACGACACGGAGTACCTCGAAGATGACGAAGAGGTGCGCCGGCTGTACATTGATCACTGGCTGGGCGCTCTGGGTGCTTATGATGTTGAGCGGCTGGCTCTCGATAATGTGTACGCGCGACGTGCTGTCCTGCGCGAGTGGCTGCGTGAGCACGACTTCGATCCCGACGAGACTCTCGACTTCGGCCTGGAACAGCTTGAAGTGGATGTCCGCCAGCGGCGCGATGCCAATGCGCGCCGTGCGACGCTGGCCCTGTGGATCGAGCACGTCAGCGGCGAGCGCCCGCCGAAGGACCTGGCGGAGCAGGAGTTGCGCGAGCTGGCGCGGCGGGTTGCGCTGAAGCACAACCGGCCCGTGCCCATCTATGGCAAGCAGCGTCTCTTCGACGGGAAGACCGGCGAAGAGTTCGACCAGCCGGTGACGGTGGGCATCATCCACATGCTCAAGCTGGCGCACCTGGTCGAGGACAAGGTACACGCCCGCTCGACCGGCCCGTATAGCCTGGTGACGCAGCAGCCGCTTGGCGGCAAGGCCCAGTTCGGCGGGCAGCGTTTCGGCGAGATGGAAGTGTGGGCGCTGGAAGCCTACGGCGCGGCGCACACCCTCCAGGAAATGCTCACTGTCAAGTCCGACGATGTGCAGGGCCGCGTCAAGACCTACGAGGCCATCGTCAAGGGCGAGCCGATTGAGGAGCCGGGCGTGCCGGCGAGCTTCCGCGTGCTGGTCAAAGAGCTGCAAAGCCTGGGCCTGGCCGTCGAGGCGATCTCCGATACCGGCGAAGTGATCAAGTTCGGCAAAGACGAGGAAAAGGCGCGCCAGCCGAAGATGCCGATGGGCCTTCTGGGGCTGGCCGGCAACCGCTAAGCGCGGCGCGCCGTAACGCAAGTTCAGGCGGGCCAGGCAGAGTCCTGGCCTGCTTTTTATTTGTCCCCGCACTCTGTGGCCGATTCACCGCCCCTGAATCTGCGCCGGGTGGGGGTTGCGCACGGCGCGCGTGGGGCAGGCGCTTTGTACGGGCCAAGCAACGGTTGTACAATGAGACCGATACTAGAGGATAGGCGGACAAGAATCGCCGCGTGATGGTTGGAGTCCTCATCTGGATGAAAGGGTGGCGAGATGTTTAAGCGACGTTCTAAGCTGGCTCAGCTTGGGCTGGTGCTGCTGATCCTTGCCGTCATTGGGACGGGATGCAGCCTGAGTGGGGGCGACGGAGGGGGCAAGGAAGCCGAGACGCAACCTACCGCGCCGCCGACGATCACGCCACCCCTGACACGCACGGCGTTCCCGACGTTCACGCCCTTTCCAACGCTGACACCCGGCGGGCCGATCTTCACCGGCCCGACGGCGACGCGCATCGTGCTCGCCCCGACGTTCACGCCGTACCCGACGCCGTTCTTCACCTGGACGCCTCAGGTGACGGCGTATCCCTATGACGTGCGCATCTCCTACCCGGTGAGCGGCAGCCAGGTCGCTGGCTACATCACCATCGTGGGCAGCGCCAGCCATCCGCGTTTCCTGCAATACGCGCTGGAGTGGGGGCCAGACCCTAATCCCGGCAACCTGTGGTACCCGCTGATGAGTCCGCGCAACCAGACGGTGATCAACGGCGGGTTGGGCGCGTGGAACACGACCAACGTCAACGACGGCGTGTACCAGATTCGGCTGCACGTGTGGCTGAACGACGGCACCGAGACCTTCGCGGTGGCGACCGGCGTGCGCGTCTCCAACCGCCAGCCAACCGCAGTGCCGACCCTGACGCCTACGCCCAAACCAAACCGCCCCCCCACCATTGACCCCATCGCCAGCCAGGAGGTCAACGCGGGCGCGTCGCGCGACATCAGCGTGAAGGCCAGCGATCCCGATGGTGATACCGTCAACCTGTTCGTGGCGTCGAGCAATGTGGCGATTGCCACCGTTCAGGTGACCTCCCAGACGCAGATTCGTGTGACAGGCGTGACCGCCGGCACAGCGACGATCACAGTGACTGCCAACGACAATCGCGGCGGCCTGACCAGCACGGCCTTCATCGTCACGGTGAAGGGTCTCAACCAGGCCCCGACGATCAGCCCGATTCTGGAGCAGAAGGTGGATGTGGGCGCGTCGAAGGACGTGACGGTATCCGCCTCCGACCCGGACGGCGACCCGCTGACCATTCTGGCGGAGTCCGACAACGTGGGCGTGGCCCTGGCGACTGTGCTCAACACCAGCACGCTGCGGCTGACCGGCGTTGGCGAGGGGACGGCGAACATCACCGTGACGGCCAGCGACGGCAAGGGTGGGGTGATCAAGACCGCCTTCCTTGTCCGCGTCGGCAAGCCGAACCTGGCCCCCATCGTCGGGACGATTCCCGCCCAGACGTTGGCCGTCGGCAGCACGCTGGATGTGCCCTACATCGCCAGCGACCCCGATGGCGACGCCATGACCCAGACCGCGGTCTCGGACACGCCCGGTGTGACCACCGCCAGTGTGGCCGCTCCGGGGACCATCCGGCTGGCGGGCGTGAGCGCAGGCACGGCAACGGTGACGCTCACGCTGAACGACGGCATCAACGCGCCGACCATCACCACCTTCGCGGTGACGGTTGTGGCGGGCAATGCCGCGCCGACGATCAGCCCGCTCGGCCCGCAGACGATGGGCGCTGGCGAGACGCGCAACGTGCCGTATGTCGCCACGGACCCGGACGGCGACGCGCTGAGCGCCTCGGTCTTCTCCGATAACACGAATGTGGTGACGGCGGCGCTGGGACAGCCCAGCCTGATCAGGCTGAGCACGGTGGGGGCGGGCACGGCGACCGTGACCCTGACCGTTGACGACGGCAAGAACCCGCCTGTTACCGCCTCGTTCACGGTCTCTGTGGCGGCGGCCAACCTGCCGCCGGCGGTGGAAACGATCTTCCCGCAGACGCTGGGCGCGGGCGACAGCCTGGATGTTCCCTACACGGCGGTTGACCCGGAGGGCA
>CAYNHD010000136.1:0-9600 GCA_964396775.1 uncultured Thermoflexus sp.
CTTTCCCTGCTTGCGGGGAAAGGGGCCGGGGGATAGGGGTTGAAGAGTGCATAACGCGCTCTAGCGCATGATGCGCCGCGCCTCCGGGAAAGCGTCCGCCCAGGCAGCCAGCAGGCGCGCGTGCGGCCCGCCGGACGGTGGCTCCACCATGCGCACGCGCTCGTAGCCGTCCGCAGTGGCTCGCTCGACGGTGATCGTCAGCCCATCGTGGATGTTGGGCGGGATGGCATCCGCTTCCCAGGCCCCCGCCGCGCCCTCGACCGCGCGCAGAAAGCGGTCGAGCGCCTCTGGCTCCACGTCGCGCATACTGCCCTGGGCCAGCGAGGTGCGCGGCGTGCAGCTATGACAGCACACCAACTGGGCGCTGCGCCCCGTCACCACCACCATGCAGCGGTTCTGGCTGACGGTGAACGGCTGGATGGCCGTCAGGATATACACGCAGTCCGCGCCCTGTTCGGCGCAGAAGCGCTGCACGGTAGCAGCACGGGGATCACTCATAAGTGCATCGCCTCGTCACACAGAAACTCGACCTCAACACCGTGCGCGCTTAGGGTGTCTCTGAATTGCCACCAATCCGGATCAGTCGCGTTCAGGACTCGCGGATGCTGCGGATGGGCAACGGCAACAGCGACGAACTTCCGATCCGCTGGGTCGAACTTCGCCAGGGCCGGATCGTCAGGAAACTCCCGGAAGTCAGTCACATCCAGATCGTCAGGATTACAGAGAGTAATATGTACTGTTTCGACACGGGCAGGGTTGGCGATGTTGTTCAGCGTCCATTTCAAGAAAGCGTCCCCCACCCCTGGCTGACCACTCGTGTGAAGATTCGCCATGTACTCTCGCAGAATGCGCCATTGATCGTCGAGAGCCAGTTTGCCTTGTCGAATGATCTGCTGCAACTGGCGCGTACAGGCCACTATACACACTACTGACGCCTGCGCGGAATGCCCATTGGCCACAACTGGCACATTGGTGTCCACAATGGCGATCATCGCCCCCCGGCTCCCATGCGCCTGGCCATCGCCTCCACCTGCGCAGCGCGGTCTGCCATCTCATCCGCCCAGAAGTCCTGGGGCCAGTTGGTGATATTGCCAAACAGATCGAGATGTAACCTCTCGATCCATGACTCGCCGCCTTCTATCCGGCAGAAGTACAAAGCCGCTTTTTCCGGGGCCAGCTCTTCCTCGGCAATGCGCCGCTGAAGACGCCTCAGCAGATGTTCGCTATGGCTCTCGACAATAATCTGTACGTTGCGGTTGTTAACGACATCAATCAAGACATCGGCCAAATCTGCCTGCACTGAGGGGTGCAGATGAATCTCCGGCTGTTCCAGCAGGATGATCGAGCCTTTGGGCACATAGTAGCACAGCACCAGCACGGGCAAGATTTGCGAGACGCCAAAGCCCACGTCAGTGATCAAGACTTCTGACCCCCCTGCTTTCACCACAACGCGCAGTTCATAGACTTTGTGATTCTTGGCCAGCGGTTTCAGGGCAAATGAATGGATGAGCCTCATGTCCTTTAACCACTCGCCCACGCGCTGCTCAACCGTCCGGCGGCGTTTATATGGGCCGGGTGAGATCACTGGGCCAAGACTCCTGGAGGCGAGCAGAGCGGTAACAGCCAATTCACCGCGTCGTCCTACATCAACCGGACTCTCACCTGCCCACACATAGTTACGCTTTGGATATTCACGTAGTGGCCCTAAATAGGTGATTCCTGAAAACAGATTCTCGAATGCCAGAACAAAATCAGGAAGGAAACCGGTGTTCTGATAGTACCCCACTGCTTCATCGGGGAACCCATAACACTTCACCGGAGCCGGGAGCGGCCAACCTCGCCCTCGCGTGCGCTTGGCGTGATAGGGTTCGCTGATCAGATCGTATTTCTCTTCACCAGGTCGCCGCGACATACCAAACCGCTGATCGCCGAATTCGTAGGCGAAAGACTCCACGCCTAGTGTGAGTTCCTGTTGGCCCACCGAGGTTGAGAAAGATAGCGACTTGATCTGGAAGAGGCGTTTCTTCTTTTCAGGATCGTCAATTTGCAGGGGGTCGAGCAGGTTCCAAGAGAGAGACATGTCAAGCGGAGCATCCGCTCGATGAGCGTGAATAACATCAAAGAACGTGCCCAGGTCGACCAGCGACCGCTCATCACCAAAATGCAACACCCTGCGCCGATCCGGCGACTCAACTGTTTGTTTCAACATCAAGAGCAGTTGCAGGATACTGGTCTTGCCGGAGCTATTGGTGCCGAACAAGCCTGTGAGCGGCGCAATCTCCAGGTCACCCGTGTCACGCCACGACTTGAAATTCTGTGCCCGCAGTCTGGTCAGCATCGCATCCTCTCTCCTCACACTACAGCACATCATCCAGCCGCAGGCCGCGCGTTGCCGCACGCTCGACGCGCCAATCGTGCTCGGTCACCGGCACCGGGCGGATGGCCTCCGCCGGGCGACGGGCTAGGCTCAGCGCACCCTCCGGGCAGTGTACCACGCACAGGCCGCAGCCCACACAGCGCATCGGGTCAACATGGGCCAGCCCCCCGTCGCCGAGCGCCAGCGCCCCGAACTGGCAATAGGACGCGCACGTTTCGCAGCCCGTGCAGCGCGCCGCGTCCACCTGGCTGGCGAAGGGCGAGCGCGCCGCCGCTGCCGGCAGACCGGCCTCGCGCACGGCTCGCAGAATCCCACAGGCGCACGTGCAGCAACTGCAAATGTACCACAGTCCAGCGCGGTAATTGCCCACCGTGTGCACCAGCCCGGCATCCGCCGCCTGGCGCAGCAAGGCGAGCGCCTCGTCGCGGGTCAGCGCGCGAATGTGCGTGCTGCCGTCGAACGCGCCCGGCGTCTGGCTGATCGGGAGACAGACCTCCAGTGGGTGCTCGCACGGCTCGCCAGCCAGGGCCTTCTGCAGGCGGCACACGCAGGGCACCACGCCCCAGGCTTTCGCGGAGTCAATGATCCCAGCCACGCTCTCGTAGGGGTGAATCTCCACGTGAAACGGGACGCTCTCGTGCACCGGGATCACGCGGTGCATCTGCGGCTCCATGGCGATGGTATGCGCCAGTGCCGCGCGGTAGTACGCGTCGAACAGGCGCGCCGTCTCCGCGTCCATGCTGGGCACCCGGTTCTCGTAGACGCCCACAATGAATGGCAGCAGCCCGTAGACCGTCTCGTCACCCTCGCGTTCTCTGGCGATCAGTCGCTGCCCGGCCATCTCCGCCAGCCGCGCCGCGATCGTCTCCGCATCGCCGCCGATGCGCGCGGCGACCTGGGCGGGCGTCTCCTTGCTCAGGCGTAGCTCGGCGGCCAGCGCCGCCTGCTCCGGCGCGTACAGTTTCGCCAACAGGCGAAGCTCGAACCCTTCCTCCGTCGGGGGGAAGCCGTTGGGCAGCGCATCCAGGCGCGCCGCCAGCCGTTGATAGGGTGTCCAGTCCATACGCGACCCTCCCGGCAATGACTCAGCCCTCGCGGGCGCGAACGAGGCCCCTCTAGCCGGAACGATCGGCGCCTGCCGTCGGCAGGGTGAGCAGCGGCGATCCACGCAGCGCCCCGCGCAGGGCCGCCCGGTCATCCCAGGGATGCTCCACCGTCCCGAAGCACATGCTCTGCTCGTGGCCCTTGCCGCAGGCGATCACCAGATCGCCGGGCCGCGCCAGCTCGCAGCCAAAGGCAATCGCCCGCCCCCGGTCGGGCACGCGCCAGAACGTCTCGCCCTCGCGCCCGCCCTGGCTCCGGCAACCCTCGGCCATCTCCGCCAGAATCGCGTCCAGGGGCTCGGTGCGCGGGTCTTCGGCGGTGAGCACCACCCGGTCGGCCAGCCGCGCCCCGATCTCGGCCATCATGCGCCGCTTGGCGCGGTCGCGCAGCCCGGCGCTGCCAAAGACGGCGATCACCCGGCGATCCGGCGCGATCATCGTGCGCGCCGCTTCCAGGGCGCGGCGCAGCGCGTTGGGCGTGTGGGCGAAATCCACAATCGCCAGGAAGTCCTGCCCCTCGTTAATGCGCTCCATCCGCCCCGGAATGGGGGGCATGGCCCGCACCCCCGCCGCCAGCGCCGCGCGCCAGGTCGCCGCGTCCGGCAGGACGGCGAAGGCAGCGGCGGCAGCAGCGAGCAGGTTCGCCACGTTGAACGGCCCAACCAGCGCCGACTCGACCGGGACGCGCAGCCCGTCCGGCCCGACGACGATCAGGCGCGTGGCGTCCGGGGCGAAGACCACATCCCCGGCGCGGAAGTCCGCCGGCGTGTCGAGAGCGTAGGTCAGCACGCGATCCACGCCCTGCGCCCGCTGGCGGAACACGTCCGCGCTGGGATCGTCAGCGTTGATCACGGCGATCTTGGGGACGCCCGGCTTGCGCGGCGACGCCGCCGCCATCTGGAAGAGGCTCGCCTTCGCGTCGCGGTACTGCTCCCACGTGCCGTGAAAGTCCAGGTGCTCGTGAGTGACATTGGTCAGCACGGCGGCGTCAAAGGCCACCCCGCCCACGCGCCCCTGGGCCAGCCCGTGCGAGGTCGCTTCCAGCACGGCGTGCGTCAGGCCAGCGGCGACCATGCGCACCAGGTACCCGTGCACCTCGTCTGCGCCCGGCGTGGTGACGTGCAGCCCGGTGTCGAGCGCCTCATCGCCAATGACCGCGCTCACCGTCGAGATCAACCCGGCACGGACTCCCGCTGCCTTCAGGATGCTGTGAATGAGCGTGGCCGTGGTCGTCTTGCCGTCCGTGCCGGTGACGCCGATCACCGCCAGCTTGTGCGACGGGTGGCCATAGTAAGCCGAGGCCAGCGGGCCGAGCGCCGCCCGTCCATCCGCAACCTGGGCATAGGGCACGGAGCAGGCCACCGCGTCCGGCGGGCGCTCGCCAATCACCGCCGCCGCCCCGCGCGCCACTGCCTCGGCGATCAGGTCGTGCCCATCCACGCTCGCCCCGCGCCGCGCCAGGAAGATTCCGCACGGCTGGACGTGCGCGGCGTTCTCAGTGATCGGCGCGGCGATCCGTGCGTCGCGGTCGGGGCGGGCGATCACGCCCGGCCACGCGGCAAGTAGCTCGCTGAACAACATGAGGGCGCTCCGTCGTGTGTTTGTGGCAGCCAGTCCAACGTGCGCCTATTCTAGCCGATCCGCCCGCGAACAGACAGAATACGGAACCTCACCCCCGCTCAGCGCTGACGCGCCTTGCCTCCCCCTCTCCGTCAACGGAAGGGGGAAGAGCCGAGCGCAGCGAGGCCGGGGGTGAGGTAAGGCAGAGTGCAAACCAGATACCGAATGCCCCGCCCCTATTCACCCGGCGCGATCAGCAGCTCGACAACGCACTCTTCGCCGTAGCCAACCTCCACTTCGAAGACAAGATATCCCGCATCGCTGAAGCGCAAGGCCGCAGTCAGCGCTGAGGCTATTGAGTTGGTCTCCAGATTGAAGGGGCCAGTCCAGCGCGGGCCAATGTGCAATTCGGGCGTGCACCAGCCGTCAATGGGCCGCAGCGACAGGTTGGCGGACTGCCCCGCCGTGACTTCCAGCACATAACGCTGTCTGGTCGCCGCGCGATTCAGCGGCATGGTGACCGCCTCGCCCAGCGTGAGCAGCGTAAGCTGGCTGGGGCGCACCGCAAGCTGGAACGATACGTCCTCATCTACCTTTGCCGCAGCGCTGACCACCAGGTAATAGTAGTAGCTCTCCCGCGACACCACCCAGGGTTCGATCAGCAGGTCGTAATCCACCTCATCGGAACCGCCGGAGCCAGCCACAAGGTCGCCCGCCATATCGTACACGTTGATATCTCCGGCGAAATCCGCTTCCGCCGAGACCACTTCCACGCGCAGCAAGTCCACCTGCGGCGGGTAAATCTGGTAGTAGGCAGCGCGGCGGCTGGCCCCAATCGTGTCCTCGAACAGCGTCTCAGCCACGATCTCGGTGACGGCGTGAGCCTCGACGTGCAGCGTGTAGGCGCTGCCCTGGAAGTTCTCTGTCTGTAGAGACAGCCGGTAGATACCAGCGAAAGGCAGCAAGACGAACGTTGTCAACGGGTCTGTGCTGAAGCCTGCGCTGGCGATTTCCTGCTGGTCTGGGCCGATCAGCACGTAGCGCAACCCTGCGCCGCTCGTCCTCAGCGAGATCACCGTCTTGTCATCGGCGGTGAACTGCCAGAAATGCGTCGCCAGCGCCCGGTCGAGCGTGCCGGCAATCTCTTCGCCCAGCGTCAGCGGCGCTTCCTGGGCCAGGTCGAGCGTCAGCAGGTAGTTGCCGGTGGATGATCCGTTCTTTCCATCGTAGCGACCCATCACAATGATGTAGTTGCCGTCTAGAGGCAGCTCGAACGGCCCCAGCACCAACGGCTTCGATCCGTACCCCTCTAGCGCCTGCATCAGCACGCGCCCCTGCGCATCCTGCAGGGCCATGTCAATGCGCAGCGCAGAGCCGAGATCGAAGGCGCTGAGGTAGATGCGCTCGCCCCGGCTCCCCTCAAACCGGTAACGGTGTTCATAGCGGTCGTTGCTGATCGTATCCTGGACGGGCTGTCCGTAGCTCAGGGGCGTGGAGACTGGCTCCTCAACTTGCGCGCGAACCGGCAGCCCCCCGAAGGCCAGGCTCGCGACCATAACGACCAGGACAATGCTCGAAACGCGCCTCATGGGTCTCCTCCTCAAATAAACATCTTATATCTAGTTATACTCCCGAATCCGCTGGCGAAGGTAGATTGAGAGGCCATTTGAAAAGGTCTGCGACCCCACCCTAAATCCCTCCCCGCAGGCGCGGGGGGGGACTTCAGGAACAGTCCTTTCTCCCTTCCCTCGCTTGCGGGGGAAGGGCCGGGGATGGGGGTAAAGATGGCTCTCAAACGGCCTCTGACGCGGGGGCAACACGCACGGAGCCATTCCCAACGCAAAGCGCCAGGCTGTGACCCCTGCCTGGCGCTTGGATGTCGTGAAGTTGGGGCGCTTAGCGCATCTGCATCGAGAGCGCGTTGAGATCGCCGCGCACGCTGCCGTCCACCACCTTGTCGCCAGCGCGCAGGATCAGACCGCCCAGGATGCTGGGATCTACGCGGTAGTCCACTTTCTTCGCCCCGGTGATCTTGACGATCTCGGCCTTCTCGTCGTCGGCGAGCGGCAGCGCGCTCACCACCACCACATCGCTGCCCAGCCCCTTGGCCTCGGCGGGGACGCCGGCGAAGAACTGCTTGATGATCGCCTTCTGGCGCTTCTCGTCCAGCGAGTCGCCGATCAGCCGCTCGGCGGCGGCCATAGCCAGGGTGACGATCTCGCCGCGCGTCTCGGCCAGGATGCGGTTGCGCTCCTCCTCGGCCTGGAGACGCGCCTGATTGCGGATGGCGTCGGCGTCGCCCTGCGCCTCGCGCAGAATCTGCTTGACCTGCTCTTCGCCGCGCTGCCGGGCCTCGTCAATCAGCTTCTGCCCCTCGGCACGGGCCTGGGTCAGCAGCTTGTCGCGCTCGCGCTCGGCATTCTCGCGCGCCTCTTCGGCGGCGCGGGCGTCTTCCAGCCCCTTGGCGATGCGCTCGGAACGCTCGTCGAGCATCTTCAGCACGCGCGGCCAGACGACCTTCGCCAGCAGCAGGAAGATCAGCCCGAAGTTGACAAGCTGCGCAATGAAGAATCCTAGATTAATGCCTAATGCGTCCACCGAACTCCTCCTGGACCGCGACTACAGCACGAACAGGATGATCAGGGACACGACCAGTGCATAGATCGCGACGGCTTCGGCAAACGCGATACCCAGGATCATGTTGGTGGTGATCTGCCCGGAGGCATCCGGGTTGCGCCCGATCGCGTTCAGAGCGCCCTGAACGAGCAGCCCGATACCAATGCCCGGCCCGATTACGCCAATCATCGCCAGACCGGCGCCAATGGCCTTTGCAGCATCTATTTCCATGAATTCCTCCTGATGTTCGTCAGAGTTGACAGGTTAGCCCAGCACGAGGTGCGCTATCACCGATGCTTAGGTGGGGTTATTGGTGGTTGGTTGTTGGCTGTTGGAAAAACACACCCGCAGCCGGGCCGCCTTCGCCCCAAACCAATCACCAGGAACCAACTACCAAAAACCAATCACCCATCACCAGGCTGCGCGCCTCCCCCCTGGTTTCTCCATTAATGATGCTCGTCGCCGTGCCCGTGCGTCTGCATGGCCATCGCGCTGAAGACCAGCAGCAGCATGGCGAACACAAACGCCTGGATCAGCCCGATGAACAACTCCAACCCGTACACGGCTGCCGGCACCAGCATGGCCAGCAGGAACGACATCACAAAGAGCAGGACGCCGCCCGCGAACATGTTGCCAAAAAGACGAAAGCCGAACGAGAGCACTTTCGCCAGTTCCGAGATGATTTCCAGCAGCCCGACGACGAAATCCATCGCGCCCATCGGGTTCTCGCCCACGTTCTCCAGGGCCGGCGTGTTGAAGAACTTGGTGAAGTAGCGCGGCCCCTGCGCCCGCACACCGAAGTACTGGATGGCGAAGAACGCCAGCAGACCCAGCCCCAGCGTCAGGTTAAGATCAGTCGTCGCGCCGCGCACAAACGGCGTGACCGCGTAGAGATCGTCGCGGTAATACGGCTCGTGCACGACCTCCGCCACCAGTTCAGCGGGACTCCTGGCCTCGGCGGCGTGCTCGCCCCCGGCGGCCTCGCCTTCAGCCGCTTCACCTTCGGCGGGAGGCGCTTCTTCAAGGGCCAGCGTCGCCGCCGCGATGACCGCTTCCACGTCGCCGCCCTGCTCGGTCACGTACTCGGCCACGCTGCGCGCATTGCCCACGTCGTCGCGCAGCGAGATGGACTCAACGCCCAACTCGCTCGCCGCCGCAGCCAGCACCGCGCTCTGGGCGGCGTCGTGCGCCGGGTCGGTGTGCTCGCCCTTGTGGTGGCAGGCGTCGTAGTTCTCCTGCGTGGCGCGGATGCCGGTGTCCATTGCCTTGTCCGCTTGCAACAGGATGCCGTTCCTGTCGTAGCCATTGACCCCCTCCGCCGCGCAGTGCATCAGCCCGATGCTCTCCGCGCCCGGCACCAGCTTGAGCCAGTTGGCCACCAGCAGGAAGAGGAAGATGGTGGCCATCAGCGGGAAGATGGGACGCGCGTTCTTGCCGGCGGTAGACTTGGCCAGGCTCCACAGCGCGTCCGTCACCACCTCGAACAGCCCTTGCAGGCGACCGGGCACCAGTCTCATCTTGCGCGTGGCCACCAGCGCGAACCAGATCACGATCACGTCGGTGACCAGCGTGCCGATGATCGTGTTGGTGACCGTCAGGCCGCTGATGCCCAGGAAGTCCTCCCACACGACTTCGCCGGGGACCATGATGACGGGCAGCGCCACCGCCACGCCGGCCCCTGGCATCACCACAAAGGGGATGACGCCGCAGGCCACGATGCTGACGGCAATGATGCCTAAAAGTATCAGAACTCCTTTCAAGAGCCATTCTCCTTCGTCATGGCATGGTCTGCCGCACCGGGCGCTGTCGCCACCTCAGGCGTCGCCGTCCTGATCGCCGCCACCGACGAGAGCATCAGCCGGATCATCGCGTACAGACTCACCGGAACACTAAGCAATACGAGACCAATGGTGAAGACAGGGTGCGTGTTCAGCCTGGAGTCCA
>CAYNHD010000137.1:0-9536 GCA_964396775.1 uncultured Thermoflexus sp.
CACCTCGCTCGGCGTCAAGCGAGTCACTGACAACCTTTGCGCACACCCTGCTGCGCAACCTTGCCGCTGCTCTGCCCGTAGTACAGGGTAGGGTTTCCGCTCGCTCGTGAACCAGGGAGACGATCCTCATGCGCGCACTCAAGCTGCTGCTGGTTCTGGCGCTGGCGGTGTTGCTTGCCGCGTGTGGTGGCGATGACATTACACCAGAGCCAACGCCCGACCCGCAGACGCTGCTGGCCGAAGGCATCACCCAGCTTCAGGACGCCACGTCGTTCAAGTACGAAGTGGACGTGAGCGGCTACCGCGTCAACGTCCCCATCGCAGGCCTCGACCTCCCCGAAGGCACGGGGGTTTCGTTCAAGTATGCCAGCGGGACGTTCCAGGTGCCCGACCGGCTGAGCGCGCATGTGCAGTTCCGGCTGGGTGTGCTAAGCTCGACCGCCGAGCTAATCGCCCTGGGCGGCACTCAATACTTTCGCGGCGAGCTGATCACGGGCAACCGCTGGCTGCAAGGCGAGTTCCTGCCGGCTTTTCTGCCTTCCTCCCTGGTGGCGCAGCCCGGCGGCGTCCCCCACACGCTCTCCACAATCCGCGATCTGGCTCTGGTCGGGCGCAAAGACCTGGACGGGCTGAGCGCCTACCAGGTGCGCGGGCGCGTTGAGGCCGGGCGTGTCTTCTCGCTGACGCTGGGTCTCAGCCGGGCTACCGCCGGTTTGCTGGACATTGACGTGTTCATCCACACGCAAAACAGGCGCGTCGTGCGCATCTCCCTGGTCGAGCCGCCGCCAGAATGGGCAGCGGACAGCGAGCCGACCACCTGGCAGATCAACATCTCCGAGTACAACGCGCCGGTCAGCATCACCGCACCCGACACGGACGGCGGCGCTTCATGACCGCACGCCCCGCCGCGCAGCGAGCGCCCTGGCTGGTGCTGGCTATTGTCAGCCTGCCCGTCTTCATCGGCGCGCTCGACCTGACGATCATCTCCGCTGTACTGCCCGAAGTGATCGTCAGCCTCGATCTGCCGGTTAAGGAGTATCTTGACCGGGCGTCGTGGGCAGTCAGCGGCTACCTGCTCGCCTACGCGATCAGCATGACCTTCGCCGGGCGGCTGTCGGACCTGTTCGGGCGGCGCGCCGTCTACATCACCTGTCTGCTGATCTTCATGGCCGGGTCGTACCTGGTGACTACCTACGACAGCCCGACGCTCAATAGCGCGGTCGCCCGCTTCTACCGCCAGGTGTTGGACGAGCCGCCGCCGCGCCTGGAAGAACGCTATCTCAACCTGGTCATCTTCGGGCGGGTAGTGCAGGCGTTTGGCGCGGGCGCGATGGTGCCGGTGACGATTGCCCTGGCGGGTGACCTGTTCCCGCCCGAACGCCGCGCCCGTCCGCTGGGCGTCGTGGGCGCGGTAGATACGCTTGGCTGGGTGCTTGGGCACCTTTACGGCGGCGTGATGGTGCGCCTCTTCGGGCAGCACGGCGACGCCGTCGTGGACGCCTTCGCCGGACTGGGAGTCTCCGTCGCCAGGCCTTCGTGGGAGACGCTGTTCCTGCTCAACATCCCGGTCAGTGCCCTGGCCCTGGTCGGCGCGTGGTGGGCCTTGCGCGGCATTCCCCGCCCGCGCCGGGCCGGGCGCTTCGACGTGCTCGGCACGCTGTTCCTCACCCTGGCGCTGATCGGGCTGAGCCTGGGCCTGGGGGCCAACCCCGAAGCCGCCGGCAGCGCTGAGAGCTTCGAGGACCTGGAGCGCACCGCGTCGCACTACGGCCCTACGCTGCTGATCGGCGCGGCGCTGGCCTTTCTGCTGTTCCTGCTCGTCGAGGCGCGCGTCTCGCACCCGCTGATCCGCCTGGGCATGTTCCGCAGCCGCAATGTCTCTGCCTCGTCGCTCACCAACTTCCTGGTCGGCTTCTGCCTGGCGATTGGGCTGGTCAGCGCCCCGCTGCTGGTCAACTTCCGCATGGACAGCCCCACGAGCCAGGACGTGCAGTACGCCGCCTACACCGCCGGGCTGCTGCTGTCCGGCTTGACCGTGCCGATGGCCCTGGCCGCGATCCCCGGCGGCTGGCTGAGCGAGCGGTTCGGCTACCGGCTGCCGACGGCGCTGGGTCTGCTCGTCGCCGGAATCGGGTTTGCGCTCACCGGCGCGACGTGGCAGAGCGACACGTCCTACTGGCTGATGGGCGCGCAGATGGCTATCATCGGCGTCGGTCTGGGCTTGACGATTTCCCCGATAGGCACCGCTGTGCTCAACGACGTGCGAGAGGGAGAGCGGGGAATCGCGGCAGCGATGATCCTGGTTCTGCGCCTGGTGGGCATGACTGTCGCCATCTCGTCGTTGACCATCTACGCGCTCGACCGCTTCGATGTGCTTGTCGCCGAGCGCATGGCGGGCGCTGCCGCCAGCCTGGAGGAGACAGTGCTCGCCTCGCAGACAGCCAGCCTCGAGGCGGCAGTGGATGTCATCAACGAGCTTCAGTTTGTCGGCGTTGCTGCCACGCTGATCGCCCTCGCCGCCGCCCTGCTGCTGCGCGGGGGCCGTGCTGCGCGCGAGCGTGTTCCGCTGGCCTGAGTGCGTCTCCTCCGTCCATCACCGGGTACATCTCTCACCGCAAAGACGCAGAGGACGCGGAGAGGGGCCGGGAACATTCTCATTCGTCGTTCCTCTGCGCTCTCTGCGTCTCAGCGGTTCCGTGAATTCTGCCTGGTTCCCACATGCCCCCAGGTTGTGACCGATTCGCAACGCTCCTATAATAAGCCGCATGGCGCGCGGAGAACCAGACGCTACGGGGACAACTGCCACCATGACCGATCCGCCGACGATTCACGTACTCGCTGCCGTCTCACGTGAGGCGCTGGCCCGTTACCGCGACCAGTTCGCCAGCGAGCCGCAGATCGCCCTGACGCTCGTCTCCCGCCAGCAGGAGGCAGTGGGGCATCTGGCCGACCCGCAGACGCGCACCGACGTGCTGGTGCTGGACGCGCGGCTTGGTGGCACGTTCGAGTTCGTCAAAGAGCTGCGCCAGACGTATCCCCGCCTGCTCATCGTGCTCGTGGACGAGGACGCCGACTTCGGCTTGCCCGGCCAGGCGGACGAACTCTCCGTCGCCCCCTTCGCCGGAGATGACCTGCTGCGCAGGATCAAGCGGCTGGCCGAGGGGCGACGCCTGGAGACGCTGCGCGCCGACACGCTGCCGCCGGTGCGCCTGTTCGCCAAGTCGCTGATCCGGGCGCGCACGCCAGCGGCCATGATCCAGGCAGCGGTCGAGGCCATTCACGACCTGGACTACGACTAT
Source organism: uncultured Thermoflexus sp. (assembly GCA_964396775.1). Classification (GTDB taxonomy): domain Bacteria; phylum Chloroflexota; class Anaerolineae; order Aggregatilineales; family Aggregatilineaceae; genus UBA2029. The sequence continues at coordinate 3,300 of CAYNHD010000137.1, forward strand.
GTGGCCTTCTTCGGCGTAGACCCGGCGGCTCCCGGCCAGTTGACGCTGCGCGCGCAGATCGGCCCGCCAGACCTGACCGGCAGCGCGCCGCAGCAGCAATCCCAGGACGACACGCTGATCGGGTGGGTGGCGCAGACCGGGCAGAGTCGCATCGTCGGCCCGGAAGACCGCCCGAACCATCCTTTTGTCCAGGAGGGACACATGCAGACGGGGGTATGCGTGCCTGTCGGGGCGGCGCTGCGCTTCGGGGCTTTGCTGGCCTGCCGCGCTCAGCCCAACAGCATCCCCCAGAAGCACGTCATGCTGCTGGAACTGGTCAGCGCGCAGCTTGCCACTGCGCTGGCCAAGCACGACCGGGCCTGAGGCGGCCCGCCCAACCACGAGGAGCATATCTGCGCACATGACGATACAGGTCGGTAGTGCACGCGGCAAACCAGGGCAGATCGTCTACGGGACGTTCGAGGCGCTGCCGCTGCCCACTGGCGGGTCGGAGTTCTTTCCGGTCATCATTGCCCAGGGGCGCGAGGCAGCGGAACCTGTCCTCTGGCTGACGGCCAACATTCACGGTGGTGAGTACGACGGCATCGCCGTGATCCACCACCTGATCACGCCGGAACTGCTGCCCCACCTGCGCGGCACCCTGGTCGCCATCCCCACGCTCAGCCCGGCGGGACTGCGCACGGGCGAGCGCAGCCCCTATTACCTGGGCGGCAAGGACCCCAATCGTCTGTTCCCCGGCCTGTCGTTGCCCGACGCCGACTATCCCAACCATTTCGCCCCCGCCCTGGAGCAGGCCTACAGCCGCCTGTTCGAGCGCATCAGCGCCACCGCCAACTACCTGATTGACCTGCACGATTTCGGCATCCGCTCGATCCCGTTCGCCTTCCGCGACCCTGTGTTCTACACTGGCGCAGGGGATAAGCTGGTGGCAGAGAAGCTCCAGCAGAAGGTAGGCGAGATGCTCGACGCGCTGGGCCTGACGGTGGTCAACGAGTTCGCGTCGGCGCGCTACATGGAGCTAGACCTGCATCGCTCGGTCAGCGGCGCGGCGCTCAACCGGGCGCGCATTCCGGCGATCACCATCGAGATCGGCGGGCAGAAGGCGGTCAACACTGACTACGTGCAGGCCGTGGTGATCGGCGTGCGCAACATCATGCGCTGGGCGGGGATGTTGCCCGGCCCGCCGGAGCCGCTGCCCGCCATCCCGATCATCAGGCCCGGCTATCCGGTGCGGCGCACCATCCACCCGCGCGTGCCGCAAGCCTGCATCGTCCATCACCTGGTTCAGCCCGGCGACCTGCTGGCCCCTGGCGATCCGGTCGCGCGCATGGTGGACATCTACGGGCGGGCCATCGGCCCGGACAGCGGGTTGCTGCGCACCAAGTTCGAGGGGTTTGTGCTCGGCTTGTTCCCCGGCATGGCCTTCTATCCCAACGATGCCATTCTCGGCCTGGCCATCCGCGACCAGAACGAGCTGGTCGTGAAGGCTCCACAACTCTGACGGCTCCCTGTCCCTCTCGCGCGAGCACAGAAAAGCCGCCAGGGTCGTTTCCCTGGCGGCCAGTCGGCGTGTGCCATGCAGTTGCTACTCGCCTGCCCCGGCCAGTCGCTCAGCGTACTGGCGCTTGTAGTATTCCAGGTACTCGCCGGTCTTGATCTTGCGCCACCACCACTCGTTGGCCTGGTACCAGCGCACCGTCGCGGTCATCGCCTCCTCGAAGGTGTGCTGGGGCGTCCAGCCTAGCTCGGCGCGAATCTTGTCGTTGGTCAGGGCGTAGCGGCGGTCGTGGCCGGGCCGGTCGGCCACGTGACGGATCAGGCTCTCCGGCTTGCCGAGCGCCCGTAGAATGAAGCGCGTGACCTCGATATTGTGCAGTTCATGCTCCCCGCCGACGTTATAGATGGCGCCGGGTGCGCCCCGGTGCAGCACGGTGTCAATCGCGTCGCAGTGATCGTCCACGTAGAGCCAGTCGCGCACCTGCATCCCGTCGCCATAGAGCGGCAGCGGGCGGTCGTCAATGGCCTCGGTGATGAAGAACGGGGCCAGCTTCTCCGGGTACTGGTACGGCCCGAAGGTGTTGCTGCCGCGCGTGACGGTGGTGTGCAGCCCGTAGGTCATGTGGTAGGCGCGCACCATCATCTCGCCGCCCGCCTTGCTCGCCGCGTAGGGGCTGTTCGGCTCCAGCACGTCTCCCTCGCGGAAGAAGCCCTCAGCGATGGAGCCGTAGACCTCATCCGTGCTCACATGGTGCACGCGCTGCACACCCACCTGCCGCGCCACGTCGAGCAGCACGTACAGGCCGACGACATCGGTGTGAATGAAGGCATCCGGCTCCAGGATCGAGCGATCCACGTGCGTCTCGGCGGCGAAATTCACGATGGTATCTACGCCGTAGTGCTCGATCACCCGCTGCACGGTCTGGCGGTGAGCGATGTCGCCGCGCTCGAAGCGGTAATTGGGCGCATCGTGAACCGGCAGCAGGTTATCCAGGTTGCCGGCGTAGGTCAGCTTGTCGAGCACGACGATGGTGGTGTCGGGGTACTTCTCGACCATGCGCCGCACAAACGCGCTGCCGATGAAGCCCGCGCCGCCAGTGACCAGGATCGTCTTCATTGAGCAATTCTCCTCTCAGAGGGATCGGGCGCTGCTTGCGCGCCCGGCACCGCCAGCACGAAGCGGTGAATCGCGTGGCCGACTCCATCCTCGTCGTTGCTGCCGGTGACGTAATCGGCTGCCGCCCGCACCTCCTCCGGCGCATGGCGCATGGCCACGCCGATTCCGGCGCGGCGGATCATATCCAGGTCGTTGCAGTTGTCGCCCAGGCAGAGCGCGTCGCGGACATTCAGGCCGAGGTGCTCGACCAGATGCACCAGCGCCGTGCCTTTGGTCACCCCGGCGGGCATGACCTCCACCACCGAGGGCAAGCCGGAGCGCACGATCTGCGCCCGCCCGTCGAAAACACGCCACAGGTCGTCGAAGAAGCGGCTCACCGCGTCGTGATCCTGGTGCATCAGCACCATCTTGAACGGGCGGTAGCGCCCGCGCAGGACGGTTGCCCAGTCGTCCACCAGGTCGGGCAGCGGCTCGTGGTGCACCAGCAATTCAGCGACATTGGCATCGTGGACGGTCGAAAGCAGCCCGTAGGCCGTGTAGATCACCGGCGTGAAGCCGCGCGCTTCGGCCATGCCAATTGCCTCCAGCGCGTAGTCCAGCGGGATCGGGTCTTCGTAGACCAGCGACCCGTCCGGGGCGAAGACCTGTGTGCCGTTGCCACAGATGAGCGGGATGGTGATCCCGAACTGCTCAATCAGCGCGACCGTCGAGGGGAACGTCTTGCCGGTCGCTACGGTGAACAGCACGCCGCGCGCCTGCGCCGCGCGGACAGCCGCCTCAGTGAAGGGCGAGACCACGTGATCGGAAGTGAGCAGCGTGCCGTCGAGGTCGGCGACGATGAGACGTACAGGGGTCATCGGCACCCAAGCCCGTTACAGCAGCCCCAACCGGCTGTGATCGCCCAGGTGCATCTTGATCGCTTTGGGACGCAGCGCATTGATGGTGACCTCGGCGTGCCGCCCGATCAGGCTGTCCTGGATGCGCGTCGGGATGTCGCGGATGGTGCTGTGCTCCAGCACGATGCTGCGCTCGATCTCGCTGTTCTCAATCACCACGTCGTGGTAGATGCTGGAGAACGGCCCCACGTAGCTGTTGACGATGCGCGTGTTGCGCCCGATGATCGCTGGCCCGCGCACCACGCTGTGGATGATCTCGGCCCCGTCTTCGACCGTCACCCGCGTATCCACCTCGGAGGCGGCGTCCACATTCCCGCGAATCTCCGGCGTCAGTTCCTCCAGGACAAGACTGTTGGCGGTGAGCATGTCGCCGGGCCGCCCGGTGTCAATCCACCAGCCGCGATGGATGTGCGGGTAGACGACGTAGCCGTGCTCGACCAGCCACTGGATGGCGTCAGTGATCTCCAGCTCGCCGCGAAAGGACGGTTTGATCGCGTCCGTCGCCTCGAAAATGTGGTGATCGAACATATAAATGCCGACCAGGGCCAGGTTCGACGGCGGGTTCTTCGGCTTCTCGATCAATTCGACGATGCGCCCCTCGCCGTTCAGCCGGGCGACGCCGTACTGCTCCGGCACTTCGACCTCGGTCAGCACGATCTGGCTGTTCCAGTCGCGGTGCCCGGCGAACTCAGCGATCAGCGGGCTGATGCCGCCCTGGATAACGTTGTCGCCCAGAAACATGACGAAGCGGTCGTCGCCCAGGAAGTCGCGCGAAATCTTCACGGCGTGTGCCAGGCCGAGCGGCGCTTCCTGTGGGATATAGGTCACGCGCACGCCGAACTGTGCGCCATCCTGCACCGCCTCGCGAATCTCCGGTCCGGTGTCGCCGATCACGATCCCAATCTCCTCCACGCCGGCATCGCGAATCGCCTCGATGACGCGGAAGAGCACCGGCTTGTTGGCCACCGGAATCAACTGTTTGGCTCGCGTATAGGTCAGCGGGTACAGGCGCGTGCCCTTGCCGCCACTCAGGATCAATCCCTTCACTGCCACCTGCCCCCTCTGTACGTAATCCTCTCGGCGTAGGGTGCCGCTTTGCTGCGCACGGTAGGGGCGTATTGCAATACGCCCCTACAAAATCGTCTACTTGCGGGCGTAATACCCGCTCACGGCGCTGTCGCGCGGCGCGTTGATCAGCACTGCCCCCAGAATATTCACACCAACGCGCTGTAGCTCGTCTCTGGCGCGGGCCGCATGGTCGCGGCGCGACGCGCCCGCCCGTAGCACCAGCAGCAGCCCGTCGAGCTTGTGCCCAAGCACGGCAGCGTCACTCACAGCCAGCACCGGCGGCGCATCGAACAGCACGTAGTCGGCGCGCTCGCGCAGCGCAGCGATCACCTCGTCCATACGCCGCGATCCCACCAGATCGGCGGGGTTGGGCGGCAGCGGCCCGCTGGTCAGCACGTGCAGATTGTCCACGCCCACCCCCTGCAACGGCGGGTCGGCCAGGGCCGCGTTGTCGAGCAGCATGGTTGTCAGGCCGCGCTCGTTGCCCAGCCCCCACAGGGCGTGCTGGGCGGGCTTGCGCAGATCGCAGTCCACGGCCACCGTGCGGTGCCCCGCCTGGGCCAGCGTCACGGCCAGGTTCGCCAACGCCGCGCTTGCCCCTTCGCCGGGCACCGCCGAGGTGATGACCAGGGCGCTGGCCTGGCGATCAATGCCGTAGAACATCAGGTTCGTGCGCAGCGTCCGGTAGGCTTCGGCGGCGGGCGCGTGCGGGTCAGTCAGCGTAATCAGGTTCGGAGCGGGCATCACCCCACCTCACATGTGGCTATCTTCAGGAGGAATCGCCGCCAGCAGGGGCAGCGCCAGGAAGGTCTGCACGTCTTCCCGGCTGCGCAGGATGTTGGATTCCATGTATTCGAGCGCGAACACTACCACGCCGCCAAGCAACAGACCCAGCACCGCCCCGGCCAGCACATTGATCTTGGTCTTGGGCGAGTGCAGTCCATATGTGGCCGTGTCAATCAGCAGGGCATCAATGCGGTCTTCGCGCTGCAAGTCGCGGTTATCTTCGGTGCGGTACTCCACCAGCAGGCGGCCCAGTTCGGTGGCAATGCGCGCTGCCAGCGGCCCGTCCTGCATATCCACATCAATCTGCACGACAAGCTGCGTCGGGTCCGAGCTGATCGTCGTGTAGCGGCGCAGGTCGCCCGGCGTCATGTCGAGCTGCAAGCGGTCAATGGCGGCGGCGGCCTGCGTGTCCGTGTTGAGGTAGACCACGTAGCTCCGCAGCAGAATGCGCAGCGTCTCCGTCAGGCCGAAGTCGTTGCGCGCCGGCTGGAGCAAGACTCGCTGTGTGGCGCGGTACACGGGCGTCTGGGCCTTGCTGAGGGCGTAGGCGGCCCCTGCCGTGATCGCCATTGCCAGGAGGAGTATCCACCCGCGCCGGATCAAGATTCGGGCGTAATAAGCCAGGTTCATATGCTACACGTCCTCAACAAGCTAAGGCTGCCGCCTCGCGCCGGTATTATAGCAGGTGTCCCCGTAGAGGCGTATTGCTGCACATCAATAGAATTAACGCGGATACCACACACGGCACATGGAGACGCTGCTTTCGTGTATCCCGTAGGGGCGTATTGCAATACGCCCCTACCGCCCCTCGTTCCGCCAGCGCAGCGAGACCAGGGGGGGTGAGGTCAGGCAATGCTCACACGGCCCCGGCCT
>CAYNHD010000138.1:0-9495 GCA_964396775.1 uncultured Thermoflexus sp.
CCACCGGGCGCGCCCTCTCGCGCCCGCCAATGGTCTCCACCAGGGACAGGAGCCGTTAGGGAGACCGTTTGAAAGCCTCACCCCCCAGCCCCCTCTCCACGTGGTGGAGGGGGAGTCAGGCTGCCAGGAAGTCCCCTCTCCGCGTGTGGAGAGGGGATTTAGGGGTGAGGTAAACCCGCAGACCAAAACTCCTCAAATGGCCGTTAGAACTCCCACAGCCAGATGTCGTTAAGCTGGCAGTACGTCTGGGCTGTCTGGCCCGCCTCGTCCGCCGGGACGTACATCTCCAGGGCAAGCTCGCCTGCCTTCGGCACAAATACCGTCTCGGCGACCAGCACGCCGTTGACGTACATCAGCGTCACATCTTCCAGCGCGATGACCAGCACGCGGTTGGTGACGCCCTGGCCGGGCACTACGGCATCAGTTTCCAACAGCACGCTGCTGTCGAGCATCTGCCCGTCGGCGCCGAACTCGCCAAGCAGCGCCCAGCCGTCCTCGAAGACGAGGGCCGAATCGCTGCCGGTTTCGGACGAGCGGAAGTACATGCCGCAGCCGGCTTCCGCGCCGGAGTAGATCAGGCGCGCGTCGAAGCCGAGGACGAAGTTGCGGAACGTCTTGCCCCGCCCCAGCGGGGACGAACTAAAGCCTTCCTCTGATGTGTCACGATAACTGCTCGGCACGGTCAGCGTGACCTCCCCGCCGGCGGGCACCACACCCAGCGCGCGCAACTCGTCCACGATCTCAGCGGGCGACGCGCTCGCCCAGCGTTCGAGCCGCGCCGGATAGGTGGACTGCACCGGCGTGTCGGTAGGGAGGACAAGCGGCAGCGTGGGCGTCGGCGGCACCGGAGTCTTGATCGTGCCCAGCGAACCCAGCAGCCCCGGCTTGGTCGGCGTTGGCTGCATCACGATCTGCCCGCCAAAGGGCACGATCCCCGTCCCTGGGCTGTAGGGGCGCGTCACCACCACGTTGTCCACGAACACCGTCAGCCCGTCAAACTGCTCCACCGTCGTGGCAGCGGCCAGCCCGCTCAGGCCCTCGCTGGCGTGGTTCATGGGATCGGACACTTCGGCCACAAAGCGCCCGTTGAAATAGAGCTTGAAGAGGTTGCCTTGCACCAGCACGCCCACGCGCGGATGGGTGTCGCTGGCATCAATGACCGGGTTGACCGTGTAACCCTGGACGGTCTGCCACTCCCCGTCGAAATAATACACCGAGTAGTCGCCATCGCTGCTGAACGTCACCGTGTAGAAGTGGTCGCCTGAGTCGTCCGAGCGCAGCACAAACCCATACTCGAAGTAGCTCGGCGAGCCGTCAATGGTGAAATCCGCCTGGATGTAGGAGTCATCCCAGATCAAGCCATCGCCAGTGGGCAGGGCGTAGGCCACCAGGTTGTCTTTCATCACCTCGATGCGCAACTGTTCTCTCAAGATCGTTACGGTCATGTTGGCCGAGGCGTAGGGTTCCCACTCCATGTGCAGGGAATCCGTGCTGGGGCTGAAGGTGTCCCACCTGGTCAGGCCGGCGTAACCGGGCAGCAGGCGCACGTCATACGACCCGGCGGTGTTGCCCTGGCGGGTGAGGGTGACGGTGCAAGGCCCGTCGGCGGGCATGGTGAACCCCTCGCTGACGGTGACGCCCGGCGTCCCTGGCACGACCGTGCCATAGGCGAAGGGGCCGCCCTGCGCGTCCTGCAATGTAGCGTCCACGACCAGATCGCCGGAAGTCGTCTGCACGACGAGCGAGCCGATGCCGGTGGCGGTACACTCGAACGAATACGTCACCTGGGGTGTTGCCGCGTCGAGCTGCCCCGCAAGCGGCGCGGGATCATCGAACGAAAGCGAGAGTTGCGCGGAGGGCGCAGCCTGGACAGCGCGCGGGACGAGCGCCATCCCCCCGATCACCAGCACCAGCAGCAGCCCGATGCTGGCGACTGCACGCCCGCTATGTCTGGCATCCATGCTTTCCTCCTTGTTCAGCGCGGCCCGTAGCGCGTACTTTACCTGCGAACAGAAGCTCTGCGCAACACAGCGCGCAGAGAGTCGGGAGTCGGGAGTCATGAGTCGAGCACGATCGCTGTCAGTGATCGGTGATAAGCCGTGAGACTGACACGTCGCCAGGGTGCCACACCTCACCCCCGCTCGGCGCTAACACGCCTCGCCTCCCCCTCTCCGTAAACGGAGAGGGGGTCGGGGGGTGAGGTTTCCGCATGGTCTCTCAGCCCCACCCCGGTACGAAACGGCGTACCAGGGCCAGCACCGCCCGGAAATCGTCTGCGCTGATCTCGGCTCCGTCCTGCCAACGCTGGTCTTCCAGCCGCAGCAGGCGGCGCTGCTCGGCTGCTGCGTTCAGGCCGGTGTCGGAGAGCGTCTCTTTGCGGGGGCGCAGCCGGGTAAAGCTGGCGTAGCCGGGCACCTGCTCGGCTTCCTGCGGCGACATGAACGTGTAGAGGATCACGTCGTCATCGTCTTGCAGCAGTTGCAGAGCCATGCAGTACCAGCCCTTAGGGACGCGCGTGCGGCGGCGCACCACAAAGCGCCACGACTTGACATTCACCGTGCGCTCCCAGTCAATCCGTGTGACGCGCGCCGGTGAGTGCCGCTGGTCGGTGACGACCAGTGCCTGCTCGCTCAGCGTCGCCGAGCGGCGGCTGGGGGCGTAGCGTTTGAGCAGCCGTTCGAGGACGAAGGTGGCCCCCACGAAAGCCAGCACGTCCAGCGGCACCACCAGGCACAGGGGACTGGTATCTTCCACGAATCGCTGCACCAGCGCCATCGCCACGAAGTGCACCACCACGGCGAAGATCAGCGCCAGCACCGGCACCCAGAAACGCACCGCGAAATGCTCGGCGTCAATGGCGATCTGGCGTTCCGTCGCGCCAGAAGGATCGGGATGACTCGTCAACGCACTCTTACTCCGTCAGGAGAGGGCACTGCGCGCGCCGGGCCGAGCAGGCGCGGCGGCTCATCGCCACAGCGAGACGCCACCCAACATGCGCTCGATCTCGCGGCGCAGGGTGAGCGTGTCGAAGGGCTTGGTGACGTACAGATCGCGGGCGCTATCGCTGAAACGGTGCCGCCGCCCGGCCTGTTCGGGCACGACCGTCAGGATGATGATCGGCGTCTCGCCCAGATCGGGGTCGGCGCGCACCGCGTCGTACACCTCCCAGCCGCTCATGCCTGGCATCATCACGTCGAGCATCACCAGGTCGGGCTGAAGCTGGCGAATCAGCCGCAGGCCCTCAAAGCCATCTTCCGCTACGTGCAGGTCTAGCGCCGGATGTCGCAGCACAATGCCCAATAATTGTGAGATTTCTCGATGATCGTCCACCATCACAACACTATACACGTCTCTCCTCCATCCGCGCCCGTGCGCCGGTGGCGTACTCGCGCTTCTGCTCCATCTAGATTATCACGAATCGGCAAATCGTGAGACACATTCGGGCATGTTCCGGGCGCATCTCATGGGGATGCGGTCGGCGAAATGCCTTCGTAGGGGCGTATGGTAATACGCCCCAGACTTCCGAAGTTTTCGAAAACTTCGGAAGTTCCCCCGCCCAGGGCGCAGCAGCGCAGCGCCCCTTCCAATACCGGCGCGTGGCGAATTCACCGACAGCGACTCTTCCCCATTGCACCTGGCCCGGCGCTGAGTATAGTTAGTGTCGCACGCACACCGGCGGCGACCAGCAGCGGAGAGACGACCATGCCAACCGCACCGCTCACCCTCGGCATCGAAGAGGAATACCAGATCGTTGACCCCGCCACCCGCGAGCTGACCTCCTACGTTCAGGAGATGATGGGGCTGGGGCGCGTCGTGCTGGGGGACCAGCTTAAGCAGGAGTTCATGCAGTCACAGATCGAGGTCGGCAGCCATATCTGCCGCAACGTCAAAGAGGCCCGCCAGGAACTGATCCGCCTGCGGCGCACCGTCAGCCAGGTGGCCGAGGAGCACGGGCGCAAGATTATCGCCGCCTCCACGCACCCCTTCTCGCGCTGGCAGGATCAGGACATCAGCGAGGGGGCGCGCTACGACGACCTGGCCAACGAGATGAAAGACGCCGCTCGCCGCCTGCTTATTTTCGGGATGCACGTGCACCTCGGCTTCGGCCAGACGCCCGAAGCGTTCGAGTTGATGATTGACATCCTCAACCAACTGCGCTACTTCCTGCCGCACATCCTGGCCCTGACCACCTCCTCACCCTTCTGGCACGGGCGCGACACCGGCCTGAAGAGCTATCGCAGCCTGGTCTTCGAGAACATGCCCCGCTCTGGCATCCCGCCCCATTTCTCCGGCTACGCCGAGTACGAGCACTACATCACGCTGATGGGCAAGGTCGGCTCGCTGGGTCGCCGCGCCGATACGCTCAAGCCGACCGGCAGCCTAAGCACGGCCGGCGACCCGACCAAAATCTGGTGGGACGCGCGCCCGCACCCCAACCTGGGCACGCTCGAAGTGCGCATCTGCGATATGTGCACGCTCGTAGACGACGCGGTGGCCATCGCCGCGCTGATCCAGGCATTGGTGGCCAAGCTGATCCAACTGCGCAACCAGAACCTGTCGTGGCGCATCTACCGGGGCATCTTCATCGAGGAGAACAAGTGGCGCGCCGTGCGCTACGGTCTTGAAGGCAAGCTGATTGACTTCGGCATCGCGGCGGAGGTGCCCATGCGCTTCCTGGCCCAGGAGATTCTGGTCCTGGTAGACGACGTGGTGGACGACCTGAATTCGCGGGCCGAGATCGCCCACGTCCACACCATTTTGGAGCGCGGCACCAGCGCCGACCGCCAGCTTCAGGTTTATCTCCACACCCTGCACGAAGGGGCCACCCCCCGCGAAGCCTTGCACGCAGTGGTGGATCACCTGATCGCCGAGACCTCGGCGGGCTGGGCACGACACTGAGCCACATCGGAGCGCAGCGTGTGAACCGGCTGGCGCTGATGCGGGCGCTCTTCGCTGCCGCCCACTACGACGCGGATGTTGCGGCGGCCCTGACCCCGCTGCACGCCGACTTCGCCGCCTACGCCGCGCCACACCCCGCCGACCGCGCGCTCGACCTGGGCAGCGGCAGCGGCGGCGTCGCCCGGCTGATCGCGCCCCGTGTCCGGCTCCTGGTCGCCCTGGACTTCGCGCCGGGCACGCTGGCCCTGGCCCGGCGGACAGTGCCCGGCAGCGCCGCCTTCGTCTGCGGGGACATCGAGCGACCCCCGTTCGTCGCGGGCGCGTTCACCCTGCTGACCGCTTCCTTCGCCCTGCACGCTACGCTGCTCGCGCGCAGCCTGCCCGCGCTACGCCGCGCTCTGGCCCCAGGCGGGCGGCTCGTTATCCAGGAATGGGGGCCGGCGGATGCGCTGCACCTGGCCGTTGACGACCTGCTGGCCCGTTACGCAAGCAAGTCGCCGCCGGCGGCCCTGGCCGCGCTGCGCGCCGCTCTGGGGAGCCTGCCGCCGCTGTGGAGCGATCTGCTACAGGATGTCGAGGATTACCAGGAATGGCTCGCCGAGGTTCGGTTTGGCGTGGAGCACGCCGAAGAGTCCGCGCCGGTGACGGTGCGCATCCCATCGGCGGACACCTATCTGCGCTTTCTGCTGGCCCGCCCCGACCGCCGGGCCGAGCTTGACGGCATGGACGAGGAGGCGCGCGCCGCCTTTCTCGCCGCCGCGCGCGAGCGAGTGACCGCCGCCGCTGAGCCGGACGGGTCGCTGCGCTGGACGCCCGTCCTGCTGCGCGTCACCGCCCGGCGATTATGAGGAATAGATCGCGATCAGCCCGGAGATCACCCCCAGGCCCAGCGTGACCAGCAGCAGCACAGCGTAGAGGTCGGACAGAAAATCGGTCGGACGCCAAAGCAGGTACGCGCCAAACGCGGTGAAGAAAGCGAACGCGGTGAAGGCGATGCGGTACGCCCACTGCTCCCGCATGGACATTGAGTCTGCCCTTTGCTCGTGCTTGTTGGCCATGGCACCCCGCTCTGCTCAGCTACAATCCGGTTCGGCGGGCGTCCGCGAACCCGCCCGCCCGCCAGTATAGCGCACCCGCACCGGGCCTGAAAGCCTCACCCCCCGGCCCCCTCTCCACGTGGTGGAGAGGGGGCAAGCCGAGCGTAGCGAGGCTGGGGGTGAGGCTTCTCCCCCTCAACGCGGCCTGCCGCGCCCGGTCTCGGCCAGGTGTGGCACGTCCCGCCGCGCAGTCTGCAACGCTGCCTCGTACAGGGCGATGTACTGGCGCACGGGGCGCTCCCAGCTCAGATCGAGGCGCATGGCCCGCGCCTGCATCCGCTCGAACGCCGCCCGCCGATTGCGGTACGTGTCAATGGCCCAGTGCAGCGTCAGGCGCACGGCGTCCGGCTCCTCGAACAGGAACGTGAAGCCCGTCCCGTAGTCCGCCGGGCCGCCGTCGTAGTTCTGTACGGTGTCGGCCAGGCCGCCCGTCTCGCGCACGACGGGCAGCGCGCCATAGCGCATGGCCAGCATCTGCGTCAGGCCGCACGGCTCGTAGCGACTGGGCACCAGCACCAGGTCGGACGCGGCGTAGAGGCGCTGGGCTAGGTCAGGCTGGTAGCCGAGGATGACGCGCACCTTCCAGCCGAAATCCCATTCCAGGCGACGGACTTCCTGCTCGATCTCCGCCTTGCCCGACCCGATGATCACCAGTTGGGCGTCGCTCTCGGCCAGCAGGCGGCGCAGCCCCGGCACGGCGAAGTCCATCCCCTTCTGCTCCACCAGGCGGCTGACAATGCCGATCAGCGGCACGTCCGGCTGCTGCGATAGCCCTAGCTCCGCCTGGAAGGCGGCCTTGTTCTTGGGGCGTTCGGCCCGGAAGTTGCCCGCGTCGAAGGGGTGGCGCAGGACGGGGTCGGTCGCCGGGTTGACGCGATCCGTGTCCAGGCCGTTGAGAATGCCCGTGAAATCGCCGTCGCGCACCCAGATCAACCCCTCCAGCCCCTCGCCGAAGCGCGGGTAGTGTAGCTCGATAGCGTGGTGCGGACTGACGGTGTTGATCTTGTGGGCGTAGGCGATGCCGATGCCCAGCAGGTTGTCGGTCTTGCTCTGGTAGATCAGGTGCGGGTGATGGCGGTCTGGCACGCCCGCCTCCCACAGGTAGCCGCCCGCCTCCCAGCCCTGGTAGCCCATGTTGTGGATGGTCAGCACGCTGGCGACATCCGCCCAGCCGGGTGCGCCCCGCGACTCGTGCAGCAGGAAGGGCACCAGCGCCGTGTGCCAGTCGTGGACGTGCAGCACGTCCGGGAACCAACGCTCGCCGCCCGCGCGCCCCTGCCCCAGTTCCCAGGCCGCGCCCATCGCCGCCTGGGAAAAGAACACAAACCGCTTGCGATCCCAGTTCAGGTCGGTGTAGATGTAGTCCCCGCCGCTGAAGAACGGCCAGCTTTCGAGGAAATAGACCGGGATGCCGTCCTGTTCGGTGGCGTGTATATAGACATCGGCGGTGCCCATCTGCCGGTGAAAGGGGAAGCCGAACAGGTAGCGCAGCCGGTCGCCAAAGCGCCCTTTGACCGGCCCGTAGAGCGGCATGAGCACACGCGCGTCTACCCCCTGCTGGCGCAGCGCACGCGGCAGGCTGCCCGCCACATCGCCCAGCCCGCCCGTCTTGGCGAACGGACTCATCTCCGCAGACACAAACAGCACGCGCATGGCACGATTCTCCTCGTCGCCGGCGTTCAGCATTCAGCCATCAGCGTTCAGCTATCAGAGCATGTTTGTTAAGTCGTTCCCCCCACCCCTAACCCCTCCCCCACGCTACGCGGAGGGAGGGGAACATTCCGGCAGCTCTGCTCCCCTTCCCTCATTTTGGGGGAAGGGGCCGGGGGATGGGGGCTTTTACAAACACGCTCTCAGCTTTCAGCCAAAGACACAGGGTGAAGGTTCTCGCTGACTGCTGACGGCTATCCGCTGAAAGCTACCCGCTGCACCACCAGCGGAAATCAATATCCGGGAACAGCCGATCCTTCTCCCAAAGCTCCGCCGCCAGCGCGCCGTTCGGCTGACCGCGCTCGACGCTCGCTGCCAGCGCCAGAAAACGCTCAAGGTGCTGGCTGAAGCGCTGCACCGCGTACTGACGCGCCTGCCCGGTGGTCACCAGGAAGGGCCAGTCGGAGCTTTCGAGCAGCACCAGCTCGCGCGCCGCCTGGTTGAGCACACCGCGCAGCAGGTCGTCGTCGTAGCGGTCGCGGTAACGGTCGGCCAGGCGTTGCATCTGCCGCTCGGCGTCGTGGATCGGCGCCCACATCCAGTGCGTCTCGCTGTTGTCCCAGGTGAAGTGCGTGCCGCCCGCGCCCCAACTGCCCTCCGGCAGATGGATCACGCGCTGCGGCGGATGCTGCTCCACGTACTCCGACGCCGTGACCAAATCCACCTTCGGGTTCTCGGCCAGCAGGCGCAGCACCTGCTTGAGCCAGTCCACGCCCTCGAACCACCAATGCCCGAATAGCTCGGTGTCGTAGTTGGAGGCGATGATGCCGTAGCCCTCGCCGAAGTCCCACTGCGCCTGGAGGATGCGCTCGACCAGCGCGGCGAAGTCCTGGGCGTGCATCCGCACCTTGTGCCCCGCCCAGTCGGGATGGTAGAAGTCCTTGTCGCCCAGGTCTACTTTCGCCCCGGTGACGCGCCAGTACTGCAGGCCGCTCACGCCGTCTTTGCGGTGAAACTCGCGGTAATCGAAGTCGCCGGGGTAGCCCCACTGCGCCGACCAGACGCGCTGCCCGGTCTCGTTGTTGCGCCCGATGACGGCCACGCCGCTGTGCTCGTCGGCGTGCGGGCCGGCGGTCGTGTCGCTGACGTAGTAGGCGCGGAAAGTTGTCAGCGGCTCGCCGGGCACCGGCGCGGCAGACATGGGCACCAGGTAGCGGCGCTTGATCTCGCCATACGGCCCAATGGCCTCGCCCGCCGCCACGCCAACCGGCGCGCCGCCGGTGATCAGGTGCGTCTCGCTGAAGAAGAACTTAATGCCCTGCTCGGCGACGAAGTGCTCGATGCCGGGGCGGATCGTGCCGTCCTCCTCGTAATAGGCCGGGCGGTAGGCGCATTCCGGCAGCCAGATGCCGCGCGGCGCGCGCTTGAAGAAACGCCGATAGCTCTGCACGCCCGTCTTGATCTGGCCGCGAATGGCTGTGTCGGTGCCCAGCAGCGGCAGGTAGCCATGCGTGGCCGCGCTGGTGGTGATCTCGATGTAGCCCTCGTCCTGGAGCCGTTTGAACGCCCCGATCAGGTCGCGGTTGTAGCGGCGGTCGAGCGAGTCCTTGATGCGCTCGTAGTAATGCTGGTAGAAACTGGCCAGGTACGCCAGGTGCTTGTGCCCCACCCACCAGGGCTTCTCCTGCGGCAGGGCAACCCGCTCCTCTTCGTCCGACGCCGCCAGCGCCGCCGTCACCGCCCCGCGATCCACCAGCGGCAAGTCGCCCTCTTCGGCTTCTTCGCGGGGGACGGGGCGCGGCGCTTCTTCGCCACGAAAGCGCAGCACGTCCTGTTTGGCCCGCGCGAT
>CAYNHD010000139.1:0-9481 GCA_964396775.1 uncultured Thermoflexus sp.
GGGGCGTATGGCGATACGCCCCTACGAAAGCACGCCCTCGCTACGCCCGCCGCGCCCGCTCGCGCACGGCGGCGATCTGCGCGTCGATGACGACGCGCTCGAAGCTGCGAAAACCGCTCAGGCGGAAGCCGTGCCGTGCCGCAATCACGCCGATCTCCTCCACCTGGGCCAGCGTGATTTGCTTGCCCACGCTGTAGTCTTCGTAGCGCCCTTCCAACGCCAGGGCCATCGTCTCGGCCATGCAGGCGTAGGCCTTGCCCGGCGGAAACCCGAAATCGAAGCCGAAGTCCACCGGCCCCGGCACCTCGACCATCCCGCCGTCAATGACGAGCACATCGTCGCGCACCTCGGCCACGCGCCGCGCCACGTCGCGCGGGCGGGCTACGTCGCACACTACCGCGCCCGGCTTGAGGTGCTCCGGCTCGATCACAGCGGTGGTGGCGCTGGTCACGGTCAGCACCAGGTCGGCCTCGCCCAGCGCGTTCAGGTCGGTCCCGCTGCGCACACGCGCCCGCTGTCCGCTGCATTGCGCGTGCACCTCGGCCAGCATCTCTGGGCGACGCCCGATCAGGATCAGCTCCGGCACTTCGCGGGCCAGGATTTGCGCGCACACCCGCCCGATCACGCCGGTCGCTCCCACGACCGCCGCCGTAGACTCGTCCATGCTCAGCCCCATCCGGTGCGCCGCTTCGCGCACCGCTGCGACGGCCATATAGACCGTGTAGGCGTCGCCGGTGGTGACTGGGATGCTCAGCCGCCGGGCAATCGTCTCGCCGGCGTCGCCCACCACGGACGTGTACGCGCCCAGCCCCAGGATGCGCGCGCCCAACCGCTCGGCCATGTGCCCGCAGGCGACGATCTTGCGGTAGACCGTCTCCACCGGCAGGCTGAGCATGGTCTTGGGCGTGAACGGGCAGGCAATGAACCAGCCGCGCGCCTCTCTGCCCGTCGCCGCCGAGCGCATGCCGCTGATCTCGGAGATGTAGACCGGGGGGAAGAAGCGCGAGAAGAAGTTGATCTGCCCCTCGCTCAGCACTTTGCCCAGCAACGGGTATTTGCGAGCGACATCGGACTTGGGATCAATAGGATGGATGATGAAGGCGAAGGTGTCGGCGTCGCTCATAGCTGCGGGCTGGCCTACCACGGCTCCAGGAACGCTTCTTCGGATTCGGCCACGCGCGGGTAGCGCCGCCGGTGCTGCTTGGCGACGGAGACGCGCACCTTGTGGTGATCGCTCTCCTCGTAGCTGACGTTGCGGTTGATCACCCGGCGCTCTGGCGAGGCGAACAGCACCACGTCCGACTCGATCACGCGGGCAGGCATGACGACCAACCCCGATCCCAGACGCGCGTTGTGCCCGACGCAACTTCCGAGGACGGGCTGCCCGGTGTCTTCCAACTGGTCGTAGGCGTTCAGCGCGCGCAGCGGCACGGGCAGCAGGTTGAAGTCGGTGAAGGTCGTGCCCGCGCCCACGAAGCTGTTGCGCCCGATGACGCCCATCTGGATGCACGTGTTCTGGGCGATGATCGAGTATTCCATGATCGTGGACATGAACAGCGCCGCCCGGAAGGGCAGAAAGCAGTGGCTGCCCACCACGCTGAGCATGATCTGGCAGCCCTGGGCGATATTCACGTTATCACCAATGATCGAGTTGTCTATGACCACGCCCGGCCCGATGGCGCAGTTGCGCCCGATGGTCGTCGGGCCGAGGATGACCGCCGACGGGTCAATCGTCGTGCCCTCGCCCACCTTCACCACCTCTGAGGAGGTGAGCACCTGCTTCTGCTCGACGATGGCCCGCCAGAGCATCCGCAGCGCCAGCAGGTTGTGCTCGGTGATGCGCTTCTCGAAACGCTTGCCGCGCGAGAACACGCCCAGGATGACGTTGGCGAAGTAGAGGTGCACCCAGCTATCAATGGACAGGCAACTGCGCTCGGTGAGCAGGTGCGTCAGGTCGAGGTCGCGGGCGATCTCCCCTTCCGTCGCGGTGGGGCGCAGGTTGGCCATCGAGTCCGGCACGTTGTAGTAGCCGATCTCCTTGCAGTCGCTGGCGATGGGGATGGGCTGCCACTTGTGCGGCTCGGCATAGCCAGCGGGGAAGTACCACAGGTCGAGCGGGTAGTAGAGCGGCGCGCCATCGCCCACCGGCTTGAGCCGCGACAGGGGAACGGCATACTTCAGCCAGGCGGCATCATTGGCGGCCAGCGCCGCCCGGCAGGGGACGCCGCTGGCGCGCGCCTGGTCGTAGAACGCGCTGAAGAACTCCTCGTCGAAGTACAGGTTGTCGCGGTAGACGATCAGCCCGTCGCCACGCTCAGCGAGCCGGGCCAGGTCGTGAATCGAGGTCAGGGGCGGCTCGACGCTGGCCGGGCCGCACAGCGCGTCGAGCACGTCGGCGTGGTGAATCTTGAGCGGCTTGTTGAGGATGCTCAGATCGCGCGCTGGCTCGTTGAACGGCGCGATCAGATGGTTCTCCTCGATCACGAAGCGGCGCAGCTTGCGGAACCGGCGCATTGTCTCACCTCGCTCAGAGTGACGGCTGGCAGTAGGCAATCGTCAGTGAATGGTTGTTGGTTGTTGGTGATTGGTTGTTGGTTACCAGTATCGCGCAGCCGGGGTCAGAGGGCAATTCGGCGGGGGATGTTGCGTGGGAGAGACTTCCGAAGTTTCTGGAAACTTCGGAAGTCTGGCCTCGGAATGCGTGTGCCGGGCTTAACCTCACCCCCGCTCAGCAACGGAGCGAGGGCAAGCCGAGCGCGGCGAGGCTGGGGGTGAGGTCTAGGGCCTGTTATGCACTTTCAACCCCTATCCCCCGGCCCCTTTCCCCGCAAGCAGGGAAAGGGGAGCGATTTGCCCCTCCCCGCTGGCGGGGAGGGGCCACAGGGTGGGGTCCATGCGCCGCACCTGGCGTTGCGCGCTCCCCGCTGCGCCGAGCGCGTAGAGTTCATGACACGCTCTGGCTTCGGAAATTCTGACGGGGAGCGTGCAAAGGTTGTCAGCCGCCCGTTTGGCACGGAGCGAGGTGAGATCACGTAGGGGCGTATTGCCCCTCATAACCCTATCGCGCCGCCTAAGCGGAGCGCCGCCGTTCCTCAGCGATCTCCGCCTCCAGCCGCGCGATCTCCTCTTGCTGCGCGCGCAGGGCGCGGAAACGCACGGCCATCCAGGCGATCATCAGCGCCAGGATGAACACCATCGCCGCGTAGCCCAGCGCCATGTACTCCGCGTATTTGCCAAAATCGAAGTCCATCGTCCCTATCCTCCCCGCCTGCTACCCGCCCCGGACAATCCGCAATCCGCAATTCGCCCTTCCGCGCCTATAGCTCGGACAGCACTTCGAGCTTGCGGCGCATGACGTGCTGGGTCAGGTTTTCCAGGCGGATGCGGTACCAGACCAACACCACCGTGATCACGGCGAAGGTGAACAGGTTGAAGAACAACGTATCGCGGATACGCCCGGACACCTCGAAGCTGCCCGTCGGGTCGGCCTGCGTGGGGCCGGCGACCACCGGATGAATTGTGTCGGGGCGCACGCGGATGATGATGATCGTGAACAGCACGCTGGCGAAGGCAATGATGCCGTAGACCGCCGCGAAGCGCTGCCGCCGTTCCGGGTCTTCGATGCCGGAGCGCAGCATCAGGTAGGCGGCGTAGGCCAGCCACATAATGGTCACGCTGGTCAGGCGCGGGTCCCACGTCCACCACGTGTTCCAGATGGGGCGCGCCCAGGTCATGCCGGTGACGATGGTGATCGCCGCCATGCCCAGCCCGATCTCGACGTTAGCCAGCCCAAAGGTGTCCCACTTGGGGTCGCGCGTGCGCAGGTAGGCGATCCCGGCGACGACTGTCGCTCCGAAGGCGATGAACGACCCCAGGAACGACCCCAGGTGCACGTAGAAGATGCGCTGCGCGGCCCCTTGCTGGCGTTCCGGCCCCACCCAGAACAGGGCCAGGTAGAGGCCGATGACAAACAGCACGGCGGCAGCGATGGTCAGCCCGCGCAGCAGGCGGGTGCGTGAGTCTGAATACGTCACGATGATGCTCCTCGACGAATAGCTGTCAGCGGCCAGCAGTCAGCCTTCAGCGGTCAGCCGTCAACGGTCAGCGAACAGCGGAAGACCTCCGGCTCTGCTCTTTGCTAAAAGCTGATAGCTGAAAGCTGATCACTCCTCTACCACGTAATCGAACAGGCCGTAGCCCGCCGCCAGGAAGATCACGTCGGCCACGACCAGCAGTTGAATCCAGGGGAACCAGTCATCGCGCGGCAGCCCTTCCAGAATGGCGACGCTGGCCCGCACGGCGCTGATCAGCACCGGCAGCACGACCGGCATCAGGATGATCGGCAGCATGGCCTCGCGGGCGCGGGCGTGCACGCTCATGCTGGAAAGCAGCGTCCCCGCCGTCGTGAAGCCGACGGTGCCCAGCACCACGACAACAACCAGCAGCGGCTTGAGCAGCGTCACGTTGAACAGGACGGTCAGCAGCGCCAGCAGCACCAGGGCGATGATCAGCACGAAGATCAGGTTGCCGATCATCTTGCCGAAGAACAATGCGCTGCGGTCTACGGGAGCCAGCAGCAGCGCGTCCAGGCTGCCGCGATCTTTCTCGGCGGCCAGGCTGCGGCCCAGGCCGATCAGCCCGGCGAAGACAATCGTCACCCACAGCACCCCGGCGACGGTCGTCTGGCGCGCCTCCTTGTCCAGTTCCAGAGCCAGGCTGAAAACCATCACCGTCATGAAGGTGAACAGCACCATGCTGTTGATCAATTCGCGGCTGCGCATCTCGGCGCGCAGGTCTTTCCAGGCCACCGCGCCCACAGCGCGCCAGAACGGGGTCAGCGGGCGGCGCTTGCGCCCGGCCTGGGCCGCAGGACGGGCGGCGGCCCCTTCTGCCGCGCTGACAGGGTGCGTGGTCGGTTCGGGATTGGCGCTCATCGGGTCGCCGCCGCTCCTGTCGTGTCGGCATAGAGCGCGGGCAGCGCGTCCGGGTTCACGTCCCGGCAGGGCGCGTCGAAGGCGATCTTGCCCCGGCTGAGGATGGCGATGCGGTCGGCCAGGGCGTGCCCGCGCCGCAGATCGTGCGTGGTCATGATCACCGTGCGCCCGCCGATAGCCACTTCGCGCAATAGCTCGTCGAGCAGGGCCGCCGCGTCCTGATCCAGCCCGGTATACGGCTCGTCGAGCAGCAGCACCGCCGGATCGTGTAGGATGGCGCGGGCAATCGCCAGGCGCTGCTGCATCCCCCGGCTGTATGTCGCCACCACGTCGCGGGCGCGGCGAGCCAGCCCCACATGGCGCAGCACCGCGTCCACGCGCTCGCGGCGCGTCTCGCGCGGCAGATTGTACATCCGCGCGAAGAAGAACAGGTTTTCCTCGGCGGTCAGCGTGTCGTAGAGCAGCGGCAGATGGCTGACCACGCCAAGCTGCGCCCGCACAAACTCCGCCTCGCCAGGCAGTTCCCAGCCGCCGATGCGCACCGTGCCGCTCGTCGGGCGGGCCAACGCCCCCAGAATGCGCAGCAGAGTCGTCTTGCCGGAGCCGTTCGGCCCCAGCAGCGTCAGGAACTCCCCGCGCGGCACGTCCAGGTCCAGCCCGCGCAACACGGGGTTAAGGCCGAACGTCTTGGTCAGCGCGCGGATTTCAATCGTCCGGTCGGCAGGGGACATGCGCTACTCGTCCTCGCCCATCAACGGCAGCAGCCGTTCCATCAGCAGGGCGCGGCGCTCCTGGTACACCTCGTCGTCCAGATCGCCCGACTCGAAGGCATCATCGAGGGCGGCGACCGCTGCCAGCAGCGCATCTCTGCCCGCGCTGGCTGGCGGTGCCTGCCACCCATCAGCGGCCTGCAGCGCGGGCAGCGCCGCCGCCGTCGCTTGGCGCTGGCGCAGCCACAGAACGCCCGCCGCCCCGATGATAAGCAAACCCGCCGCGGCCAGGATCAGCGGCACGGCGTCCGTCTCGCTGTCGCTCGACGAGGGTGAGGCGGACATCACGCTGATGGTGCGCGTCGGGCGGCCCACCAGCTCGAAGACCAGGCGCTCGTCGGCGGCCAGCGGCTTGGTCAGCAGGTGCTCTTTGACCAGCGAGAAGTCTTTGTCCGGGTCTATCTTCTCGTCAGGGGCCAGCTCAGTCACGCGCACGCCGTCCGCCGCGACGCGGTAGCGCCACACGCCCGTCTCGTCAAACTGCTCGCTGGTCAGCGTGACAGTATCGTTGGGCAGCAGCACCGCGCCATCCACGATGGGGTAGCCGAAGGCCTGGTCAATCACCGCGCCGTCTTCGTAGGGCAGGTAGTAGGCGATAGTGACCGTGTGTACCTGGCCGGGGCGCAGCGGCCACGTATCACGCACGATGGGCACGTTGTTCACCACTTCGACATCATACCGCTGGCTGCCCTCGGCCTGCATCGGCTGGATGCCAAAGGCGTTCGGCGGCAGTTCAATCGCCACCGAAACGAACCAGTTGTTCGGCCCAGCGGTCTCATCCAGCGTGACAATACGGTCGCCGGTATTAGCTAGTTCCAGGCGCAGCCACACTTCCAGCCCGAACTGCTCAATCGGCGCGTAGTTGATCAGCATTTGCGCCCAGGTGATGGCGATGGTCGAGGTGTCGGTCGTGCGCTCGTACACGGTGATGTCCTGGGTGACCGTCTCCTCGTCGCCGTTGATCGCCGGAACCTGCGCGCCCTGGGCGATGCCGTCGTAAGTCACCTGAATCAGGTACATGTTGCCCACCGCGCGGGCGACGTTCTCAAAGGTGAACGTGCCGCCCTCGCCGGACTCACCCTCATAGACGCCAGCCATGTTGCCGTGCACGTCCAGCGCGTAAAGCTGCATGGGCAGCCCCGCTGGGATCGCCTCGCCGCCCGCCGTGCCTTGCATCAGCCGGCCCTGCACAGTCAGCGTCTCCTCCTGATCCAGCGCCGGCAGCGCCCCAGGCGTGGCCTCGCCCGTCTCTGCTTCTGCCGCACCCATCATGCTCGCCGGGTCGAACTCCAGGATGAAGGTGATCAGCCCGTTGATCTCCTCGGCGGTCAGCGTCTCGGCGTAGTCTTTGGGCATAATGTCCTGGTAGCCCGGCACGACGAACGCGCCCGGCTCGACGATGGACTGGCGCAGGTATTCCTGCGCCGACAGGCCGGCGACGACCGTCGGGGCGCGGTCGCGCATGGCGCTCAGCGACGGCCCCACACCCTCCGCCGCGCCGTGACAAACGGCGCACTCGCGCATGTACACCTGGAAGCCCAGGTCATAGTCGGCGGTGGGCAGGTCAGCGCCGCCGGATGCGTCTTCCGGCCCCGTCGCTTCCGGCGAGCCAGTCGCTATGGCGGTGGCTTCGCCGGGCGTGGGCGGGGTGGTGGGCGACGGGGTATTCGTCGGCGGTTGGGTGGGCAGCGAGACAATTTCCTGCTCGCGGATGGTCTTTGGCTCGCCTGACGTGTTGATGCCGCAGGCGCTCAGCAGCACCAGCAGGGCGGCGGCGAGAATGATCCAGCGAAGACGAGTAACCACACGATAGCTCATAGCGATTCCTGAGTTCCACAGCACGCGGTAGGCGAAAAGCTGACCGGACTCGTTCACCCGGCGCGGCGGGTCTTGGCCCGGCGCGTTTCGCGCAGCGCCGTGACTGCCGCCTCGACGCGCGCCTGCTGGCTGGCGACCTCTGCCTCCAGCTCGTCAATCCGCTTGAGGATGGCGACCGCCAGGCGGATCAGGTAGATGCGCTGGGCGGCATAGGTCGCGTCGGTGAGTTTGTCCAAGTCATAATCGAAGTCGAGATCGCGGATAGCGCGCAGCACGCGGTCCTTCTCGGCGTGCAACGTCTCCAGGGCCTGCCGCTGGCGCGCGCTGCCCGCGCGCGCTCCTGGGCGGCTGGACGCGGTTTCTTCGCGCTCCAGCAGCGGCAACAGCACAAAGAGGCCCAGCGCCCCGGTGAGCAAGACAGCCAGGATGGTAGCTTCTAGGGACATGCGTCACAACTTTGCCGTAGGGGACGCCGCGTGGCGTCCCGCCCGAACCAACTGGTGCATTCTGCGGCGGCGGTATGCTGCCGTCTTGTTGACCTCACCCCCAGCCTCGCTGCGCTCGGCCTGCCCCCTCCCGTTTACGGAGAGAGGGCGGTGAGGCCCGCGTCAATGGCGAGCGGGGGTGAGGTCCGTAGGGGCGTATGGCAATACACCCCTACGAGATCATGCCGCCAACAGAATTACCCTGAATGCACCCTTACTCCCTGCGCCCACCGGTCAGCTTTCCAGAGCGCCCTCAATCGCATTGCGCAGCTCGCGCTCGTTTGGCTCCGAAAGGAAGTGCCGGACGATCTCACCCCGCGTGTTGATCACGAATGTCTCCGGGATGCCGGTGATGCGATAAGCCTCTTCCATGCGCCCACCCTGATCCGGCGCGTTCGGATAGGTCACCCCGTACTCAACCAGGTAATCGAGCGCCTCTTTGAGCGGGTCTTCGGTGTTGATGCCCAGGAAAATCACACCCTGGTCGCGGTAGTCATTCCAGACCCGCTCCAGCATAGGCGCTTCCTTCTGGCAGGGCACGCAGTAGCTAGCCCAGAAATTGACCACAACGGCCTTGCCGCGCAGGTCAACCAGGGAGACGCTCTCGCCGCTCATGGCCATCTGGTCGAACTGGTACATGGTCACGGCGAAGTCCGGCGCGGGGCCTTCGGTCGGCGTGGCCTGGCTGCGCTGCCAGAGCGCGTAGCCGATCACGATCAGCAGGCCCACGGTGACCAGGCCGGCCACGACGGTGAATATCGAGAAACGCTGCTTGACCTGCTGCGGCTTCGCCTCCTCACCTTCACCGGCGATCTGCGCCAGCCAGTCCGGCAGGTCAGCCTGTTCCTGTGCCTGGGGAATCTGGTTGTCGGTCATCGGTCAAGCCCTTCCAACTCACGTTGCAGCCGTTCGAGCAGCGCCGGATCGAGGTCGTCGGGCACGGGGCGGCTGGACAGCCGCTCGCCCGACCGACGCACGACCTGGCCGGCCTGCTGGCCGCGCCGCCGCAGGTTGCGCACCTGCACGCCGCCCACGACGGCGATCAGCGCGGCGATGGCGATGGGCACGCCGAAGGCGATGGCGCGGTCGGTTTTGTCGCGCGGGAGCGAGGCGACATCCGCGCCGTAACGCTCCACGAAATAGTCTATGATCTCGTCCTGGGTGCGCCCCTCGCCAAGCTGCCGCGCGATTTCCTGTCGCCACTGGCGGCAGGCGACGCTCTCGCACTCATCGAGCGGGATGCCCTCGCATACGTCGCAGTACATCTTGCGGGCAATGGCGTTCACGTTGTCCAGGGTCACGCCCGGCGGAAGCTCAATCTCCGTGCCCTGCGCCGCCGCGCGCCCGGCAGGGAAGCCTCCCAGCAGGACCAGCGTCAGCAGAACCAGCAGGACGATCCGGGGGCCGCGCGTGCGCCCGCCTTTGCCCCCCATCCCCGGCCCTTCCCCCACGAGGGAGGAAGGGAGAAAAGCGC
>CAYNHD010000140.1:0-1603 GCA_964396775.1 uncultured Thermoflexus sp.
CCATCAATTACCGACACCTCGCCGTGTGCACTAGGGCCATCTATCATGCGGCAGCGAGACACATCCAGCCCCTCGGCGACGAGCGCGTTCAGGATCAGATGACCGTAGACATCGTTCCCCAGCCAACCGATGTAGCTGGCCTTGTGGCCATAGCGGTGGGCCAGCACCGGCACATTCACCGCATTGCCGCCGGGGAACATCATCTTCAGATGCAGATACTTGTCAACGGTGTTGTCGCCGACCCCCACGATGCGCATCTGAGTCAATACTCCATCTTCCACATGTAGCGGCGAGTACTGAGCGGGTGAGCGTGCCAGACGGCCAGATGCTCTGGGAAACGGCTGAGTGCAGCTTCGAGAATCATGGGGGCCACGATGGGGCGAACCTCTTCGGCGATGCCGGGCATGGTGAAGTCCTTGGAGTCGTAGATCATCAGGCGCTCAGTGAATTTCTTGCAGAAGCGCACCACGCGCTCGGCTTCGGGGCGGCTGGGGTCTTCACCGACGAGCAGGATCAGCGGCACAGTCTCGTCTACGATCTCAAAAGGCCCATGGAAGAATTCAGCGGCGACAACCGGCTGGACGTGCATCCACTGCATCTCCATCAAGACGCATACGCCCAACACGTAGGCGGTGCTGAACATGGGGCCGCCAGCCACCACATACATGATGCGGTCGTCTTTGTAGAGGCGGGCTTCTTCAGTGGCCCGCGCATCGTTCTGCAGGGCCGTCTCGGCCAGGGCATTGGGCAGAGCGCCCAGCGAATCCAGCAGCTTGTCGTGCACCTGCCAGCCTGCCTCAGTCACCTTAAGAAAGCCGCTGACCAGCGCCTGCATCACGATGTAGTTGGCGTAGTAACCAGCTTTTGTCTCGCCGTAGGGCAGAGGATACTCCACGACTTGCGCCAGCGGGGCGCCGGCTTTCTGGGTGAAGCCGACAGTCGTGCATGGTTTGTCTTGCAGGAAGCGAGCCGCGTCCACGGTCTCTTTGGTGGTGCCGGAATGCGATCCCAGGATAACCAGTGTGTTCTCGTCGAGCGACGCCGGATTCTGGTTGATGAACTCAGCGGGGAAGTAACGCCGGATCTCGATGTTGACAGCTACGCGCTGCCCCCAGTACTCCATCATGGCCATCAGGCGATTAGGTGCACCGCAGCCCACAAAGTACAGCCGTTTGAAACCCTTGCCCCCTAGCTCCTCGCCGAGTTGAGCGGCCTGAAGTCGCCCCTGTACAGCAACCTCGAGCGATCGGATGAATCCTTCCCGGTCGAAATCTTGAGCCATTGGTACCTGTCTCCTCGGTTGATGGCGCGCACCTCACGCGCTCAGCAAATGGATTGGAAACCGCACATCACAGGTGGCATTTGGTATATACCAGTTCTGTCAAAAAAAGAAGCTGTTAGCTTAACTGCCGGTAAGTGCGGAATATCACATGGTCAGGGTGGTTCACCGAGCGAATGTACTCAACATTACGGTTGAGCGTATCGCAGACCACCGCTTGCATGAACAGCACCGGATCGCCAACATTCAGTCCAAGCAGTTCGGCCTCTTCGTGCAAGCAGCGAGAGATTTTGACAGTCCCGTCGCTCCTGATCATGGAGATGC
>CAYNHD010000140.1:1703-9433 GCA_964396775.1 uncultured Thermoflexus sp.
ACATAGGTGCCGCTGGTCGAGCGGCGCTCGAGCAGCCCCATCTGGATCAGATTCTCCACCGCCCGCCGCACAGTCATCCGACTGACACCCAGCATATCGCTCAGTTCCCGCTCAGACGGAATCTGCTCGCCAGGGCCGTACTCGACGTCCTCAATCATCTCCTTAAGCGTCTCCTGGACCTGGAGATAGAGTGGGGTGTGATTGTCAATCGGACGGGAGCTAATAACCACATCAGCCTCGGCATCATAACTGGTCTTTGGTCTATACCAACCAGTATACACCAAATGCCCATTTGTTGTCAACGAACTGCGTTGCGCGAGCGTATCTCAAGATGGCGGCAAGATCCCCAAACCACGGAGCCGCAGAGGACCCGGAGAAGAACAGGGACTTTCTCGACAGATCTCTTTCCTATGCGTTCTCCGCCCTCAGCAGCGATCCTTTGCCTCCAGAATGAGATGCACCCCGTTGCGCGCCATCGGGGTGGACACCAACAATCGGGCGACCGGCGTCTGGACAGGCGAAGCGTCCCATTCCCTGATCGGCACGCTTGTCTGGGGAGTCCAAGAGCAGCCCTCGACTGGTAGGGTTCTTCGGCCTCACCAATGGCGAAATGTGCAGCGCCCGGGACCCACCCCGCCTCGGCGGCCCATGAACGATCTGGTGCGCGCGCTGGTACAAGATGCCCAATTGCCGGGCCAATTCAGCCTGCGAGACACCAGCAGTGGGGTGAGCGCGGGTGATCATGATACTGAGAACAACGAGACACTGATCAGGCGGCAAGCGATGGGAGGTAAGTCGTTTGAGGACGTGCGCTACACTAGATGCGGCGGGAGTCGAGCCACTCATGAGGGAAGTCTACAAGCCCTCGACAACTGCCTTGACCAGGACCAACAGAGCGCACGAAGAAGAATTGTCGGTCGGCTACCCAGCAAGGATGCGCAGAAGCCAGTTTGTCCCTCAAGCACCACAGTTGGAATAGGAGAATGCGACGCCCAGTCCTAGGAAATTCAGGCTGGACTCAACTAGGACGGCCTGTGCCACACGCGTCGAAGTGAGCACAATGTGATTATCCAAGGCGGTCCCTATGGCGGCGCGCTTCGGGCGCGAACTGGCCGACGACATCCAGCGTTGGGGGGACGAATGGGCGCGGCCGTCGAGGAACGGCTGGCGCAGTGCTTCCCCAAGCAGCCCGGCGAGAGCATCTTCGCCCACCTCTGGTGGGCGCGGACGGTCGCCTGCCCGACCACCGGCAAACCTGTGCCGCTCTCGCCCAACTGGTGGCTCAGCCGGGGCGATGACCCGGTCGCAGCGAAGCTGATCGCCGACCGCGGCTGGGACATGCCGCAGTTCGTCATCAGGCGCGGGGACGCCATTGACTTCGACCCAGACGCGGGCGCGGTCAGCCGGGGCGTGGGCTTCTTGCCCTGGACGGGCGAGGCGATTCCTGGCACTGGCGGCCTGGAATCACCCCTTGATCCCCGTCATTGAGATTCCTTCGATGAAATACCGTTGCAGCAGGTAGAACACCACTATCGGTGGAAGGGCAGCGATCACAGCGCCTGCCATGGCCTGTCCGTAGGCTTGCATGCCCTGGGCCTGTCCTGGCCTCAGACTCATGAACTGCGCGATTCCCACCGGCAGCGTGCGCGACGCATCGGTTCTGGTGGCGATGAGCGGCCAGAAGAAGCTGTTCCAGGTTGAAAGGAACGTGACAATGGCCACAGCCGTCAGGGCAGGCTTGGCCAATGGCAGCACCACTGACCACCAGATACGCAGCGTGTTTGCGCCATCAACACGGGCAGCATCTTCAAGCTCGTAGGGGATGTTCAGGAAGAACTGCCGCATCAGGAAGACGCCGGTTACATTCGCCCCCACAGGTAGGATCAGCGCCAGGTAGGTGTCGGTCAGCTCTACCTCGGCAAACATAAGGAACAGCGGGACAACGGTGATCTGCATCGGCACAAACAACATCGACAGGATCACCGCGAAGATCACATCGCGCCCGGCGAAGTTCATGCGCGCCAGCGCGTACCCGGCCAGCGAATCGAGAAGCAGCACCAGCATGGTCGCTCCTGTCGAGACAATGAGACTGTTGAGCGTCCAGCGCAGGATATTGAAGCGGTCAAACACCTTCTCATAGTTTTCCAGAGTGAAGGTGCGTGGAATCCATCGGATGTTGATGGTACCGATTTCTGTCTCTGGCTTGAACGAGGTCGAGAGCATCCAGACAATGGGCGCCAGCATGAGGACCAGCAAGAGTGCCAGCAGGATATACCAAATCAATGCGCCGAGCTGCTTGGTGGTGATCATGATCCAACGCCCCTGACTCCGCGCCGATACAGGTAAGCCTGGATGAGTGCAAATGTGATCAGTATCGCGAACAGCAGCGTTGCGATCGCGGCGCCATAGCCCATGCGCAGGTTCTGGAATGCTGTGGTGTAGATGTATTGCACAAGCGTCAGCGTTGCGGTTCCTGGCCCTCCTGAGGTCATGACGTAAACCTGGTCGAAGACCTGGAACGAGTTGATGATGGTAAGCATCAAGACTACAAACGTGGTCGGGGCCAACAGCGGCAGGGTGATGTGCCGCAGCAGCCGGAGCGAGCCAGCCCCGTCAATGCGCGCCGCTTCGTACAGTTCCGCAGAAATGTCCTGCAGGCCGGCCAGGAAGAGCACCATCCCGTAGCCCACCGTCCACCAGACCGTGGTGAGGATGATGCCGTACATCGCGACATCCTTGCTCATCAGCCAGGGCACCCCACCAATGCCCAGCTTGCCGAGATAGACGTTGATCAGACCGAAATCCTTTTCCAGCAGCCACGTCCACAGCACGCCTACAACTGTTGACATGAGGACGTAGGGCGTGAAGGCTGCCACCCGTCCCAGCGCCCGCCCGCGCCGCGGCTGGTTGAGGAAGATCGCCAGCGCCAGGCTGGTGATGACCAGAAGGGGTACTGTGAGCCCGGTGAAAAACGCCGTGTTCTTGAGCGCTGCATCAAGCCGCGGGTCAATCTGCATCAACTCGTAGTTTCTGGCGCCGATCCACGCTGGCGAGCCGACGATTGACCACTTCGTGAATGACATGCCCAGCCCAAAGATTGACGGCCCCAGCCGGAAGGTCAGAAAGGCGAGCAGGTAGGGCAGCAGAAACAGGTAGGGGGTCCATCGCGAATAGGGTCGAACCGCCCGTTCGGAAGCGGCGAGGGCACGTGGGCGTGGCAGAACTCGCATGGTACCTCCTGCATCAAGGGGGTGGTAGCAGATCGGCACTGGGGCGACTCGAGCCGGGCTCGAGCCGCCCCGTCAGCGGGCACGCCAACCTTACTGCGTCTGAAGAATGAACGTGATCTCGTCGCAAGCCGTTTGTGCAGCCGAGATTGGATCTGCCTGTTCCAGCATAATACTCTGCGCCATCACCATCATGGGGGTCGGCGCGTTGGAGGCGAAGATCTGGTTGTAGAGGGGGATGCCCGGCAGAAACACCTCGTAGGGCATCATCCCGATGAACGCTTCGCGCCCGTACATCGTCTGGAACTCTTCGGACTCCATCACCTCGCGATAGGCCGGAAGCTGGCCAGCCCCAGCCCACAAGGTCGAGTTGGCGGCGAGCCACTCGATGAACTGCAGCGCTTCGTCGCGCTTTTCAGGGTCGGCCACCCTGGCCGGTAGCGTGAAGTTGTGTCCGCTGCCCCACACCGCGTAGGCCTCGTCAAAGACCTGCGGGTACTGGCTGGTGGCCCAACGGAAGCCGGTATCTGCTGCAGCGGCTTCAAACGCTGGCATCTGCCAGGGGCCGTCGATCAGCATGGCGGTGCGGCCAGAGAGGAAGTCACGGGCATAGTCAGTCTGGCCCTGCGGTGCGATGTGATGCTTGTAGACCAGGTCCTGCAGGAACTGCCATGCCTGCGCGGCCTTGTCAATATCCATCGCGCACTCCGTCCCGTCCTCGGAGATCAGCTCTCCGCCGAGCTGCCGGTAGAGCGCCCACCACTGGAAGAAAGCGTGATGGTTGCTGTGCATGTTGATCGCGTACTGCACAACGTTGTCGGGATCGAAGCCCTCGTCGTCGGGATGGTTGCCGTTGGCGTCTACGGTCAACAGCTTGCCGATGGCGATCAGTTCCTCGCCTGTGGTCGGGGGAGCTTCAATCCCCGCCTGTTCGAACAGATCAAGGTTGTAGTACAGACCGTGCATGTGCAGGTCCAGCGGGATGCCGTAGAGCACACCCTCATAGACGTTAGGCTGCCATGCGCTGTCGAGATAGTTCTCTGGCGTGAGGATCGCTGACCCCGCAATCAGGTCATCAAGAGGAGTCAGCAGATCGAGCACGATGAACTGCGCCAGTTCCTGGGGATGCATGGCCAGGATGTCGGGCGCCTCATTCGAGGCCGAGGCAACCACAAAGGCGTCGAACAGCGGTGACCACTGCTGGCGGGTCAGGGTGATCTGAATGCCGGGATTCTCGGCATTCCACTGCTGCACGAGCGTGTCCATGATGTCGCCGTCGGGGCCGGTCCAGCCGCCCCAGAACTCGAGCTCCACCACTTCTTGTGCAGTTGCCAGGCTGCCGAGAGGCAGCAGCGCCACAATCATGATCAGGCTGAAAGCCAGTTTGCGCATCTCCATTCTCCTTGACAAGTCTATGCGTCCCCCGTCAGGGACCTTGTTGGACGAGTTTACCTGGTTGGCAGGCTTAGGGGCCTTCTCTCTGGCTCACCTCCTTTCTGATGTGCTACACCGGGACAAGCTCCAGGTCCAGCGCGGTCAGGGTCTGCCAGCAAGACGCGATCATGTCCTCAGACGCTTGCAGCAGCGGCGCGCGGACGTCGCCAACAGGCAGACCGCGTTTGGCCAGCATCCCTTTGAAGCGCGAAAGATCGGCGCCATCGCCCAAGATCGCGCGCACAGCATCGAGGGTCGCTTGCAGCTCACGTGCGCGGGGCAGATCGCCCTGTGTCGCGGCAGCGTGCAGCGCAACGACAAGTTCTGGGACAAAGTTGGCGTTGCCCGACACGCAGGCATCAATGCCCATAGCTGCACCCGCGAGAATCAGCCCATCCGCGCCGCCCGCTGCGTTGAAGGTGCCGTCGCGCAGGCGGCGGCAGGCCGTCAGGGTCGCCAGCGATCCGCTGCTGTCCTTTAGGCCAACGATATTGGCACAGCAGTCTACCAGACGCCGGATCGCGCTCAGCGTGATCGTGTTGCCCGTGACCGCCGGGTTCTCGTACAGGTATATTGGGAAGTCGGGCACCTGCTCGGCCACATGGGCGAAGTGACAGAACAGCGCCTCATCATCATAGCGGTAGTAGTAAGGTGGGACTATCACCGCAGCATCGGCGCCGATGGCCTGTGCGTGCCAGGTCAGCTCCAGAGTCTCCCGCGTGCTGGCCGAGCCAGTGTGAACGAGAACCGGGACACGCCCGGCAGCCGCCTCCACCACGGTCTTGGCCAACTGGCGGCGCTCTTCACTGGTGAGCAACGGCATCTCGCCGGTTGTGCCAGCCGGCATCAGCCCCCTCACCCCGCGGTCGATCAGGAAGTCCACCAGCCGCCGGATCGCGCCGGGATCAAGCGCGCCGCGCCCATCAAAGGGTGTGAGCAGGGGGACGATGACCCCCTTAATGCCCAGGTTCACCACGCACCTCGCTTGTCAACAGCCACTGCTCATCAAATCGCGCATAGTGAATGTGTTCTCGCCTGTAGGTGTAGACGATGTGGATGTCGCCGTCCGGCGTCTGGATCAGGGTCGGGTAGGAGAATTCGCCATCGCCGGCTTCCAGCGTCCGCACCCACTTCCAGCGCTCATCCTCTTCGGCGAGCGCCACACACAGCGGCGTGCGCAGACGGTCGCTGTTGTTGAAGGCCAGCAGCAGCCGTCCGCTGTGCAGGCGCAGCAGGTCAAGGCCGGAATTCGGGTTGGGAATGGAGGTCGGGGTTGGCTGCGCCCAGGTGTCGCCCCGGTCCTGCGACTCAGTCCGCCAGAGGACGCCCCCTTGACCGCCGGTGCGCAGATAGGCCAGCAGGCGACCATCTGCCAGGGCAACCACGCAGGGGTGGATATTGCCCTGCGGCGTCACCAGCGGATCGGTCAGTCGCCACGAGCGCCCCTCATCGTCCGAGATCATCATGCGCGACTGCCACGCCCTCTCGTCGTAAACGGGCAGGATGATGCGACCAGGTAGGATCAGCGGGCGGCTGCGAAACATTAACCCCGCGTAGTCCATGACCTGCGTGGCAGGGGTCCAGCTTTGCCCACCATCCCGTGAGCGCTGGACAAATGGCTGCGCGCTGACCCAGCCGGCGAGAGGCGGCAGCGCGTTGAAGGCCATACCCGGCACCGGCACTGCCCGCATCACGACCACGAAGAAAAGCCACAGATCCCCTTGCGCGCGCGAAAGAAACACCGGCTGACCAAGCGCATGACCGGGACGCTCGACAATGACTTGGGGAGCAGACCAGTGAGCATCGCCCGGCGCGCGCCGCGCCGCGAGAATGGCTACGTCAGGCGCAGTCTCGTATGTGCCACCGAACCAGGCGGCGAGCAAGGTGCCATCAGGCAATGCCTGCAACGTGGCGCAGTGGGCCAGAGGTCGGTCGGGAAGCTGCTGGAAAATGGGCAGGCTCTCCTTCATCGCGCATCACCACTGCAGCGAATTCACGCGCGATATCGTCGCCGGGACAAACCCCATCCGGCGCGAAATTTCCTCGGCCACCTGCCGCACGCGCGCGGAAAGCTCGCCGATCCGCACACCCACGATGCTCGCATCGCTGCTAGAAATACTGCAGGCACCCAGGGCGCGCCCGCGATCATCGAGAATTGGAGCGCCCAGGCAGAAGGTTGAGCGCTCGTGCTCCTGGCGATCGATCGCGTAGCCGCGCTCCCGCGTGCGCGCTAGCTCCTCATACAACTCGTCTTCCGCCGTGATGGTCGCAGGTGTAAATGGAGTCAGTGGCGTCCGCCGGAGGATAGCCGCAACTTCGCCGTCCGGCAGATGAGCGAGGATCGCCTTGCCAACCGCGGTGCAGTGCAGTGGTGCGCGGTCGCCGACGGCAGTGCGAGCCAGAAGCCGCTTCGAGGACTCCACGGCGTAGATGTAAAGCACGCGATCACCGTCTCGGACGGTGAGATAGACCGACTCGCGGCACTCGTCGGCGAGTTGTCGTAGTAACGGGGCGGCGCGGTCGCGCAACTCGACATTAACGCGAATACTCTGGGTCAGGGGGATCAGCGCGGTTCCCAGGGCGTACTCGTCCCGATTCACCTTTTCGATGAAGCCCTCTGAGAGCAGTGTGTTGAGCAGGTTGTGCACTGTGCTTTTGGGCATGCCAAGCCGGGCGCTGATCTCGGCCAGGGAGAGCGCAGGCTCGGAGGCGCTGAACAGTCGCATGATCTGGATGGCTTTGAGTACGGACCTAATCATGGGATCCAATCGTCAGAATTCCACATTATAGAACTCTATTCTGAATAGAAGGACTTGATTTCAGCATATGCCTGTTTTCTCAGCCTGTCAAGAACGTGGGCAGCGAGGGGTCCACGAACAATCTGTTGCCAGAGGAGGCCATGACTACTGCTCGGTGAACGCCTCGCCCCCCCCCCCAATCCCCCCTCCAGCCGAGCTAGAGGGGGGACGATCTGACAGGCAATTCTCCCCTTCCCCTGGCTTTGCTGGGGGAAGGGGCCGGGGGATAGGGGCGTTCTGGCAATCGCCCAACAACTTGTTCGTGGACCCG
>CAYNHD010000141.1:0-9398 GCA_964396775.1 uncultured Thermoflexus sp.
GACGACGGCCTACACCTTCTCGACCGACGCCTCGTAACATTCAGCCCAACGACGAAGCGGGCGCACCCGGTTGGATGCGCCCGCTTTTTTGCCCCCGCAGCGAATCAAGGGCGCGCTAGGGCGGCGCGGACTCCCCCGCCGGAAAGGCCGCCACCGGTCCGCTGACCCGCAGCGCGACACGTTCCCCGGCGCGCCACCGTGCATCCGGCGCGCAGCGCGCCTTGACGGTCGCGCCCTCGTCCAGCGCCGCCCAGACGTGCTGGTGCGTGCCGTAGTACATCACCCGCGTCACCGCCGCCGGGACGCCCTGCCCCGGCCCCGCCAGCGCGATCTGCTCGGCGCGGATCAGCACGTCCACCGCGCCACGCGCCGGGCGGCGCAGCGCCAGATCGCCGAGCGCCGTCGCGGCCACGTCCCCACGCGCCTCGCCGGGCAGGGCGTTCGCCTCGCCCAGGAATTCCGCCACGCGCCGCGTCGCCGGGTCGTCGTACAGCGCGCGCGGGGCGCCGGTCTGCACGATCGCGCCGTCGAACATCACGCCCATGCAGTCCGCCATGCTCATCGCCTCGTCCTGGTCGTGCGTCACCAGGATGGCCGACACGCCCGCCTCGTACAGGATGCGCTG
This sequence comes from uncultured Thermoflexus sp., assembly GCA_964396775.1. Taxonomy (GTDB): domain Bacteria; phylum Chloroflexota; class Anaerolineae; order Aggregatilineales; family Aggregatilineaceae; genus UBA2029. The sequence goes on from CAYNHD010000141.1 coordinate 626, forward strand.
CACCTCCTCGCGCACCTGGCGGCGCAGCGCCACATCCAGGTTCGAGAACGGCTCATCGAGCAGCACGATGTCCGGCTGAGGGGCCAGGGCGCGGGCCAGAGCCACGCGCTGCTGCTGCCCGCCGGAGAGCGCGTGCGGGTAGCGCCCGCCCAGCCCGTCCAGCCCCACCAGGGCGAGCATCTCCGCGACGCGCTGGCGGCGGTCGTCCCGACCGGCCAGGCCGTAGGCGATATTCCTCTCGACCGTCATGTGCGGGAACAGCGCGTAATCCTGGAAGACCAGGCCCACCCGCCGCCGGTTGGGTGGGACGAAGACGCCCGGCCCGCTGACCAGCCGCCCGCCCAGGTGAATCGTGCCGCCGTCGGGTCGCTCCAGCCCGGCGATCAGGCGCAGCGCGGTGGTCTTGCCGCAGCCGCTCGGCCCCAGCAGTGCCAGCAGTTCGCCGCGCCGCAGGGCGAAGCTCAGCGACTCGACGGCGCGCACGCTGCCGAACGACTTGCGCAGATCGCGGCAGGCAACGGCCTCAGAGTCCGGGGCCAGATCGGGGAGAAGATCAGGGACAGAGTTAGTCATCACGACCTCACCCCCTGACCCTCTCTCCGCTGGCGGAGAGGGGGACGTTGAGCACAGCGAAACGGGGGTGAGGTAAATGGCTGGCAATCAAGGCAAGATCACTCATCAGGTTCCAGGATGTAGACGAGAGACAGGGCTGAGATGGCCACCAGGATCAGCGCCGGAGCCGCCGCCCGCGCGTAGAACGCCTCGCTGCTGGCCGACCAGATGCGCGTCGCCAGCGTGTCGTAGCCGGTGGGAGCCAGCAGCAGTGTGATCGGCAGTTCCTTCATGGCGGTCAGGAAGACCAGCGCCACCCCCGCCACCACGCCGGAGCGCATCAACGGCAGGGTGACGCTGAGCAGCGCGCGCGGGTAGCTGCGCCCCAGCGTCAGCGCGCTCTCTTCCAGGTGCGGGTTGACCTGCAGCAGGCTGGCCCGCGCCGGGCCGAGCGCCTGCGGCAGAAAGCGCACCGTATAGGCGAAGACGAGCAGCCCCAGGCTGCGGTAATCCGTCTGCCCGAAGGGCGCGCCCAGGTCGTGCAGCACATTGGCCCCCAGAAAGACGAAGGCCAGCCCCACGACCACGCCGGGCAGGGCATAGCCCAGGTACGCGCCGCGCGCCAGCAGGCCGGTCAGCGGGCCGGGAGCGCGCACCTGCAGGAACACGAACGGCAGCGCGGCCAGACCGCTGACCGCCGCCGCCAGCCCCGCCGCGCGCAGCGAGCGTTGCAGCGGGGCGAGCACATCGCGCAGCGCCTCGCCCTGCTGCAAACCGTTGACCAGCCAGTGGGCCAGCACGCCCACCGGCGCGACCAGCGCCAGCAGCACGACCAGCCCGCAGAACGCCTGCGCCGCCGCCTGCCAGCGCCCCAGCCGGACGCGACGCGGCGGGCGCGGCGTCCGCCGGGTGTAGTACGTCCCGCGCCGCTCGGCCAGCGTCACCGCCGCCAGCAGCCCCACCGTCAGAACGATCAGCACAACGGACAGCAGCGCCGCCAGCCCCAGGTCGAGGCTCAGCCGCAGGTAAATGGCGCGGGTGAAGACGTTGTACTGCATGATCGCCACCGCGCCGAAATCGCTCAGCGTGTAGAGGGCGACCAGCAGCGCGCCCGCCGTGATCGAGGGGAGCAACTGGCGCAGCGTGACGTGCCACAAGGTCGCCAGCCGCGAGCGGCCCAGCGTCGCGGACGCCTCCTCCAGCGCCGAGTCCAGCCCGCGCAGGCCGGCGCGCACGCTGAGGAACACGTAGGGATAGGAGAACAGCGTCAGGGCCAGCCACGCCCCCCAGAAGCCGTAGAGCGACGGCAGCCGCTCCACGCCCAGCGGCGCCAGCCAGCCCTGCAGCGTTCCCCGCTGGCCGAACATGCTCACCAGGGCCAGCGCCCCCACATAGGAGGGGATGACCAGCGGCATGGTCAGCAGCACCGTCCACGCCCGCCGCCCGCGCAGGTCGCTGCGCACCGTCAGCCACGCAGCGGGGACAGCCACCGCGCAGGCCGCCGCCGCGACCGTGATCACCAGCAGCAGACTGCGCCCCACGACGCGCAGCGTGCCCGGACGGGTGAGATAGGCGATGGCCCGCTCCGGCTCCACCGCGCCCGCGCGGACGATCAGGTAGCCGGCGGGGAGCAGCAGCAAAGCCGCCAGCGGCAGGCTGACGGCCAGCAGGATGAGAGCGAAGCGGCGCTGAGTCATGAGGCAAGCTTAGGGCGCTTTGGCACGCGGCGCGCCGACCGGCCTAGAGGCGTTTGAGAGGTATCTTTACCCCCATCCCCGGCCCTTCCCCCGCAGGCGAGGGAAGGGAGAAAGGACTGCTCTTGAAGTCCCTCCCCGCCTGCGGGGAGGGATTTAGGGTGGGGTTGCAGGCCCGTTCAAACGGCCTCTACTGAACGAGCAACTCGTCCAGCAGATCGAGCGTGCCCTGCAGGTCATCCAGGTCGCTCAGGTCGAGCGCGGGCGTTTCGATCTCGCTCAACGGCTTCAGGCGCGGGTCGGCGTCCAAGCCGATCAGCAGCGGGTACTCGAACGTCTCCTCGGCAAAGTAGGTCTGCGCGCTGCGCGAGAGCAGGTAGGCGGCGAATTGCTGGGCCAGCGGCTTGCTGTCGGACGAGGCCAGGATGCCCAGCCCGGCCACGTTGATCAGGTTGCCGATGTCGTCGCCGGGGAAGTAGTAGTTGGCGACAGGGGCTTCTGGATTCTCGGCCAGGTGCCGGAACAGGTAGTAATGGTTGACGAGCGCCGCGTCAATCTCCCCGGCAGCGACCGCCGCGACCGCCGCTGAGTTGCGCTCGTACTGCCGCGCGTCGTTCGCCAGCAGCCCGGCCACGAACGCCCGCGCCGCCTCGTCGCCCTCGCTGACGCGGATGGCGGTCAGGTGCGCGTGGAACGAGGCGTTGGTCGGCGCGAAGCCGAGCCGCCCGGCCCACTCCGGCGCGAGGAAGTCGAACAGGTGGGCGGGCAGGTCGGCTTCGTCGAGCGCGTCGGTGTTGTAGGCGACCACGCGGGCGCGCCCGCTGATGCCCACCCACAGGCCCTCCGGCGAGCGGAAGCGCGGCTCAACGCTGTCCAGGATGTACGCAGGCAGCGGGGCGAGTACGCCTTCCTTCGCCAGCAGGCCCAACGCGCCGGCGTCCTGGGCGAAGAAGACATCGGCGGGAGTGCGCGCCCCCTCCTCCAGAAGGGTCAGCGCCAGGGCGGTCGTGTCACCATAGCGCACCTCAACCGCGATCCCCGTGTCGCCCTCGAACTGGGCGATGACCGGGCCGACCAGCTCTTCGCTGCGCCCGGAGTAAATGGTCAGCGTGGCCCCCTGCGCTTCGGCGGGCGCGAGCAGGTGCCCGGCCCGGCTGTCCGGCAGGGGCAGCGCGATGGACAGGAGCGCCGCCACGACGAGCGCAGCGGCCAGCATCAAACGAATACGGAGCATTCAGGCCTCCCGGAGTTATTGCGACTGATTCTCATTTGGTGCTATTCTAGGGGCGCGTCGTCTATCCATCAAGGCCCGTTGGTGTAAATGCGCTTTCGCCTGAGGCGTATCCTGCTTTTCAACCCGGTTGAAAGCTGAGGGGAGAGGGGCGGGACAGGCGTATCTCATTTCTGGGGCAAAAGATCACCGCTGAGGCGCAGAGAGCGCAGAGAAAAGATAGGTTGGAGAGGGTGTTAGTTCTTCTCCGCGTCCTCTGCGTCTCTGCGGTTCAGGCATTTCGCCCCCATCGTGAGACGCACCCGGCAGGGCGGCCCGCTGTGCAGCAGCGCGCGAAACGGTTATATTTTCCATAATAAACATGAGAGAAATTGGCGGGCTGGCTCGATCAGACGATGGGCGGGCGCCCGCCAGCCTACCCTGATCCGGCAAAGGAAGACCCGGCATGTGCCCGACCGTCTGGCTCTATCTCGGCGAAATCTACCGCCTGCAAGAAACTGCCCCCTGGGTCACGCTCTCGATGGTAGCGGACAGCATGGGCGTGTCCTTGCAGGCGGCCTCGCGCATGATCCGCCGCATGGTCGAAAACGGGTACATCGAGCACGAGCCGTACCGGGGCGTGCACCTGACCCCTGCCGGGGAAGCCATCGCCCTGCGCGTCATCCGGCGGCACCGCATCCTGGAAGCCTTCATGGTGCAGGTCATGGGCTTCGGCTGGGAAGAAGTGCACGAGATGGTCGAGCGACTGGAGCGCGGCGTGGACGACCGGCTGATCGAGCGCATGTTTGACATGGCGGGCCAGCCGACCCGCTGCCCGCACGGCGAGCCGATCCCCTCCGCCGAAGGGGTCATGCCCGTCCTCGACGACAGGCCGCTGGCCGAGTGGCCGGAGCAGACCGAAGCCCAGGTCAGCCGCGTGAAGACCCACGACCCGGAGAAGCTACGCTACCTGGCCAGCGTCCGCCTGGTGCCTGGCACGCCGCTGATGGTGCGCCATCGCAGCCCCTTCAACGGGCCGGTGCACCTCGAATACGCCGGCGAGCGGTTGGTGCTCGGCAACGAGCTGGCCGGCGAGCTGTACGTGCAGTCGCCGCAGGGGGCGCTCGCCTAGGGTGTGTACAAAGGTCGTCAGTGGCTCGCTCGACGCCGAGCAAGGTGAAATCCCGTAGGGGCGTATGGCCATACGCCCCTACGGGTGCGGTTGTGCAGGCCAACACCAGACTTCCGAAGTTTTCGGAAACTTCGGAAGTCTGATCGGTCCGGGCGCAGCAGAGCGACACCCTAACCGCCTGAGAGACCCTTCGAGAAGTTGTTTCCCCCCACCCCAAACCCCTCCCCCACAAGGAGGGAGGGGTTTAGGGCGCGCGCTTTTCTCCCTTCCCCCCTCGTGGGGGAAGGGCCGGGGATGGGGGGGACAGGCACAGCCAAAGATGTGCGTAATCTATAGCCGTAGACGGAGCGAGGCGCGCCAGCGCCGGGCGGGGATGAGGTCATTCAGGGCCGGCAAACTGCCGGACAGAGTCCGCACACACATCCCAAAGTGCTTGACATACGGCGCAAATTGTTGTTTACTTTTATAAAAGGTTTTGCAAAAGCTACTTCAAGACCCGTTGGTTTCCATTATGGTTCAGCCCCACGCCGCCATCATCCGCTGCCTCAGCGCCCAGCCCATGTCGCTCGCTGACCTGGCTGCCGCCGCCCAGGTCAGCCTGCCCACCCTGCAACGCGCCGTCAAAGACCTCACCGAGTCCGGCTGGGTGCGGGCCGCTGGCCGCGCCGCGACCACTGGCGGACGCCCCGCCGTGCTCTACGGCCTGGACGCCAGCACCCACCTGATCATTGGCGTCCATCTCCAGCTTCCCGGCGTGCGCCTGGCCGTGGTGACGCTGGCCGGCGACGTGCTCGACAAGCGCCAGATTGAGAACGGCGTGGCGACTTCGCCTGATGAAGTCGTGCGCGAGATCGCCGCCTACGTCGAGCAGGTGGCCCGCCGCTACCCGACGCGCACCCTGTTGGGCATCGGCCTGGCCGCGCCTGGCTTCATTGACATGGCCTCCGGCGAGATTCTGGCCATTGGCCGCGTGGCAAGCTGGCAGCACTTCCCGATCAAGGCGCGCCTGGTCGCTGCGCTGGGCCTGCCGGTCATCGTCGAGAACGACGTAGACAGCATGGCCGTCGCCGAGCTACAACAGGGGCGCATCCCGACTGGGCAGAACCTGATCTACCTGGGCTTCACCGAAGGGTTCAAAGCCAGCCTGTTCCTGGACGGGCAACGCTACAGCGGTCCTTTCGGCAATGCGGGGAACATCGGCAGCACGGTGCTCTTCTGCGGCCAGCCCACTGATGGCTCCGCCCCGCGCCAGGCGCAGAAGATCGTGTCGGTGCGGGCGGTGTGCCAGGCGTTCGACGAGCGGGTGGGCGACACGCCGTCGTCCAACCCCGTGCACGCCGCCATCCAGTCGGCGGGCGATCTCGCCGCCAAGTTTCAGCGCATCCTGGAAGCCGCCGAGGCCGGCGACTCGCTCTGCGCGTCGCTCGCCGCCGATATGATCGCGCTGCTAGCCGTGGTCGTCGCCAACCTGCTCAACACTATCCAGCCGAACCTGCTGATCATCGGCGGCGCGCTGAGCGATCTCCCCCCACGCCTGTTCAACCAGTTCGAGACGGCCATCCGGGGCTATCTGCCGCAGCCCATCGCCAACTACGTGCTGATTCAGCGGGCGCGGCTCAGTTCTCCCAACCTGGTGATCGCTGGCATCGCCCGCGAGTTTCTCGAACAATACGTCGCGCAAGAAGACTTCTTCCAGCTAGAAGGGGCCACAGGCTGATGGGCAAAGCGATTGCCATTGAGCACGTCACCAAGCGGTTCAACGACGAGGACGAGCGCGCGCTGGCCCTCGAAGACGTGTCGCTGCACATCGAGGCCAATGAGTTCGTGTCCATTGTCGGGCGCAGCGGCTGCGGCAAGACCACCCTGCTGAACCTGATCGCCGGCTTCTTACAGCCCAGCAGCGGCCAGGTGCTCATCGGCGGGGAGCCTGTCGGCTCGCCCGGCCCGGATCGCGGCATGGTCTTCCAGCAGGGCGCGCTCTTCCCCTGGCTGACCGCCATCCAGAACATCGAGTTCGGCCCGCGCAACCGGGGCGTGCCCCGCAGACAGCGCCGCGCCCAGGCCCAGGAGTTGATCGAGCTGGTACGGCTGGACGGCTTCGAGCGCAAGTACCCGCGCGAGCTTTCGGGCGGGATGCAGCAGCGCGTCGCTATCGCCCGCGCTCTGGCCAACGACCCGGACATCCTGCTCATGGACGAGCCGTTCGGCGCGCTCGACGAGTTGACGCGCTCGGAGATGCAGCTTGAATTGCTGCGCATCTGGGAGGCGCGCAAGAAGACGGTGGTCTTCGTCACGCACAGCATCATGGAGGCGCTTTACCTGTCCGACCGCGTGGTGGTGCTCAGCCCGCACCCAGGCCGTCTGCGCGCCGAGGTCGCGGTGACGCTGCCCCGGCCCCGGCAGCGCTCGTCGCAGGAATTCATGGCCATGTACGAGGAGATTCACCGTGCCATCTTCTAGCGACTCCTCGCCGCGCCGCGCCTGGATCAGACGGCTGCGCCGCGCCAGGCCAGCCGTCCCCGACTGGGTTTACGGCCTGCTGACCGTGCTGGTGCTGCTGGGACTGTGGGAATACGCGGTAGACCACGCCTGGATCAACGCTTACCGCTTCCCGCCGCCGTCCAAGCTGGCGCGCACGTTCGAGGCGCTGCTGGAGCGCGGCTTCCCGCGCGGGGTGACGACCGATGTCCATTTCAAGGCGACGCTGTGGCGCATCCTCAAGGGGTACACGGTGGCGACGGTCTTCGCCATCCCGCTCGGCCTGTTCGTGGGAGCCACGCCGCTGCTGGAGCGCGCGGTGACGCCCATCATCACCTTCGCCCGCTCGGTGGCAACGCTCAGCCTGCTGCCGCTGGCCGTGGCCTGGTTCGGCGTGGGTGAGTTCACGCGCGTCTTCCTGATCGCCTACGGCTGCTTCTGGATCATCCTGACCAGCGCGATCAACGCCGTGCAGGGCGTCAGCAAGGTGTACGTCTTCGCCGCTCAGTCGTTGGGCGCATCGCGCCGCCAGATTTTCGTGCAGGTGATGCTGCCGGCCAGCCTGCCGCGCATCTTCGCCGGGATGCGCGTCGCCCTGGGCATGGCCTTCCTGGTCATCATCGCCGTCGAGATGATCGGCACCATCGAGGGGCTAGGCGCGCTGATCATGGAGGCACGCAACTTCTACCGCACCGACGTGACGATGGTCGGCATGATCTTCATCGCCATCATCGGCTTCACCCTGGCCAAGACCCTGGCCTGGCTGGAGCGCGTCCTGTTGCCCTGGGTGACCGACCTGGAGGAGGTGCAGCGGTGAAGCAACAGCGCGCCTTCCAGCGCAACCTGATCGTGTCATGGTCGGGCGTGATCGTCGTGCTCGTGCTCTGGCAACTTGCCAACACCCTGCGCCTGGTCAACCCCGGCGTCTTCCCTGGGCCGCTGCAGATACTCGACACGGCGCTCAACCGCTTTCCCGCCGCCGACGTGCTGGATCACGCGCGGATCAGCGTGCAGCGCGTGTTCTTCGGCTTTCTGATCGGTGGCGGGCTGGGCATGATCACCGGCATCCTGGCCGGCTGGTACCGGTTGTTCGGCAAGCTGATCTGGGGGCCGGTTGAGATTCTGCGGCCCATCCCGCCGCTGGCCTGGATTCCCATCGCGCTGATGTGGTTCGGCCTGGGCGAGCAGTCAAAGGTGTTCATCATCTCCCTGGGTGCGTTCTTCCCGGTGGTGACTAACACCTACAAGGGCATGATCAGCGTAGACCCCATGCTCTTTCGCGCGGCGCAGAGCATCGGCCTGCGCGGGCCGCGCCTGCTGGCCCAGATCGCCGTGCCCGCCGCCCTGCCGGACATCGCCGTTGGCATCCGCGTGGGTTGGAGCCTCAGCTTCGGGTCGCTGGTGGCCGCCGAAGTGCTCGCCGCCAACCGGGGGCTGGGCTACATGATCATGTATGGCCGCGAGGTGGGCGAGGTCGAGGTCATCGTCTATGGCATCCTGCTGATCGGCCTGCTCAACCTGCTCACGGACTTCCTGATCTTCAACCTGTTGTTCAGGCGTCAGCTTCGCTGGTATTTCGGCTAATCTACACCCGGCGCGGGCCGGAGAAAGGAAGCGCATCGCAAGCGATCAGGCAAGCGTTCGCCAACAGTAGGGTCCACGAACAAGTTGTCAGGCAATCGCCAGAACGCCCCTATCCCCCGGCCC
>CAYNHD010000142.1:0-9375 GCA_964396775.1 uncultured Thermoflexus sp.
GGGTGGGGATTTTCGTTCCGATCATTGTGGGGAGTTTAGTGGCGATCATGACAGCGCCAGGCCAACACGGTCAAGCGGCTGCTGAAAGCCATCCGAGAGGCTGAATCCGTGTTTGTGGCGACAGATATGGACCGCGAGGGGGAAGCCATCGCCTGGCACGTCTTGCAGCTGGCCGATCTGCCGCCTGATAAACCCGTCTACCGGGTGGCGTTTACGGCCATCACCGAGAGCGCCGTGAAAGCCGCCATCGCTTCGCCGCGCCCGCTGGACGTGAGCCTGGTAGAAGCGCAGCAGACGCGCCGCATCATCGACCGGCTGGTGGGCTACCTGGTGTCGCCGCTGGCCTGCAGGGCGCTGGATGGCTCTTATTCCGCCGGGCGCGTACAAAGCGCGTGCTTACGGCTGGTCGTGGAACGGGAGCGGCAGATCGCCGCCTTCACGCCGGAAACCTACTGGACGCTGGAGGCAAGGCTGGCGGCTGACTCTGGTGAGTTCACCGCCCGGCTGTATTCGGTCAAGGGGCAGCGCATCGAGCGCCTGAGCGGCGACCAGGTCGCCGTGCTCACCGGGGGGCTGAAAGAGGCGGTGTTCTGGGTGGGCAAAATCCGGGCCGGTGAGCAGGCCCGCAATCCCGCCCCGCCGTTCACCACCAGCACCTTGCAGCAGGCGGCGAGTCAGGCGTTGGAGCTGTCGCCGGAACGCACCATGCAGATTGCCCAGCGGCTCTACGAGGCGGGGCACATCACCTATCACCGCACGGATGGGGCCGCTGTCGCGCCGGAAGCGCAGGACGCGACCCGCCGCTTCATCGCGCAGACCTACGGCGGGGACTATGTGCCCAACCAGCCGCCGGTCTACCAGGCCAAAGCCGAGCACGCCCAAGAGGCCCACGAGGCTATCCGCCCCACGGACGTGATGCACCTGCCGCAGGACATCGAGGGTGATGGAGCCGGGCTGTACGCGCTCATCTGGCGGCGCTTTGTCGCCTCCCAGATGGCCCCGGCGCGGTATGCCGTGCAGACGGTCGAGGTGCTGGCCGGTAAGGCGCACGGCCTGCCCTACCCGCTGTCGTTCCGGGTCAAGAGCCGGACGCTCGTCTTTGACGGGTTCCTCAAGGTCTACCAGGACCCGCCCGACCCGGATGCTGAACCCGAAGAAAACCCGCTCCTGCCGCCGCTGTCGGAAGGAGTAGCACTTCGGCTGGTCGGGTGGCTGCCGGTCGAGCGCCAGACCCAGGCTCCGCCGCGCTTCACCGAGGCGTCGCTGGTGCGCGAGTTGGAGAAGCTGGGCATTGGCCGCCCCTCCACCTACGCCGGCATGGTCCAGACGCTCAAGCAGCGCGGCTATGTGGCGCTCAAGAGCAAACGCCTGGTGCCCAGCGAGAGCGGCGTGGCGCTCTGCGATTTCCTGACTGCCCACTTCCCGGACCTGTTCGCGGCGGGCTACACCGCCCATCTCGAAAACACGCTGGATGCGGTCGCGGGTGGCCAAATGGCGCGATTAGAGGTGCTGCGTGCCTTCTGGGCTGACTTCACGCCGCAGTTGCACGCGGCGGGTCAGGCTGTTCAGGTCACCAGACCTCAGCTTACGCTCACCGGCGAGACCTGTCCCGCCTGCGGTGGTGACCTGGTCGAGCGCAGCGGCAAACACGGCAAATTCATCGGCTGCGCCAACTACCCCGACTGCGGCTATACGCGCGGCCTGGAACACAAGCCGGTCACGCTGCACGGCGCGACAAGTTAGCAGGGGGTAAGCCATGATCCACGAACCCGACTACTATCCCGCCGATTTGCTTCCGCCGGAAGAATATGACTTCGAACCGCCGGACGAGCTGCGCTTCCTGGAAGAGCCGCCGCCGGAGGAATATGACTATGAGCCGGAGCCGTTCATGGTCGCGCCGGGTCAGCAGGCGCTGCCCGGCATGGAGCCGCCGGATGAGCCGCCGGATCACTGGGCCTGGCTGGATGCGCGCTTCGTCGGGTTGGAACAGGTCGATGCCGATGGCAACCTGACCGGCTACGAGGTCGGCTGCGTGGACCTCTACGCTGACACCGTGTCGGGCGACCTGGGTGGCACCTTCCTGCGCGTACAGGACTTCGGGCCGGACGAGCTGGATGAAGCCGAAGACCTGTTCAATCGCCTCAACAACCACGCCTACGACCGAGGGCTGGCCGCGCACGAATTGCCCGGCCTGGCCGAGAAGGTCGCGCGCAAGATAGCGACACGCGAGGGATATGAACCGCCCCGGTGGCGCGAGTTGACATCCGATGAATACAGTCTGTTCGCGCGGGAGTTTGGGCTGGAACGGGAAGCCGGGCCGGACATCCCGCCTGAATATGCGCGGGATGAGCTGCTGCGCACCGCCTACCAGTTGGGCGGCGTGGAGGTCGAGCCGCCCGACCCCGCCGCCTAGGTGCTGCAGCGGATAGGCCTGTCTGCTGAGGGCTTCGACCCCGACCGCGACAGGCCGCCCTTTTACGATGAGACGACCAACACCGCCTACTGGGTCGGCATCTACCAGCCGCAGGCCGAGGACCGCGAGGTCTGTTTCGCCAGCATTCTCTCCCTGACGCGCGACACCGAGTCGGGCGCGTATGAGGCGCAGCTTGCCCCGTGTATGGTCGGCGACTGGGACCAGGCGTACACCGCCAGCGAGCACCTCATCGGCATCGCGGAGCGCAGCGGGGACATCGAGCGGGTCTTCGAGGCCGCCGAGGGTATGGCCATCGCCGCCCACCAGCGCGAAGGCTGGCAGCACGAGCACGGCGTCTCGTTGGAGCCGGAGTCCGCGCAAAGCATCGGCGATTATGCCGTGCGGCAGTGGGAGCTGGACCTATGAATGATTTGAGCGTGTCTTTCACCTTCCGGCTGAGCCCAGAGGACAAAAATGCCCTGTCGGAATTGGCCGAGCGTCTGGGCTGTGACCGGGGCGCAGCGCTGCGGCGCTTCATCCGGCAGGCGTCGCGGCGGCCTGCGCCCCGCCAGGCCGGTCAGTTCACGGTCAACGGACGCGTGTTTCCACTCAAGTTGGGTATGGGAGAGCGTGGAGAATGACAGAAGAATCGATTATCGTCCGCAAGGAATTTCCCAACGGCGACGTGGCCGTAGACGAGGGGAGCGGCCTGGTCTACCACACGCCAGACGCCCGTTACACGGTGGAGATGGTCCCCCCGCCGCCGCTCAGTGAGGCCCCGTATGGCGTGGATCTGGTGCGCACCACGCACGACGAGGAAGGGTTGGAACGCCAGCAGCGCCTGACGCTGGCCGAATACCGTTCACAGATGGCAGCCGAAGAACATGGATGTGTTCAGGCGAGCCGTGCGCGGCTGGCATCTGAGCCGCGCGCTGGATCGGGACTTGACGCTTACCGCGCTGCGGCGTGCCTTGGTCGAACATCCCCCTGAGATTCATCACAGCGACCAGGGCGTTCAGTATGCCTGCGGCGACTACACCGCCCTGCTGCTGGATCGGGATGTCCAGATCAGCATGGCCGCCGTGGGCAAGCCCGAAGAAAACGGCTATGCCGAACGCCTGATGCGTACCATTAAAGAAGAGGAGGCTGATCTGTCGGAATACACAGATTTTCACGACGCTTACGGCAACCTCGGACGTTTCCTGGATGAGGTCTACACGCGCCAGCGCATCCACTCGGCATTGGGATATCTCACGCCTGCCGAATTCGAGGCGCAATGGATTGCCCAACAGGGCGAGGTCGTCGTACAATAAGCGCATCCACTTTTGTGTCCAACTTTTTGGGGTCAGTACAAAGTGCAAAGATAGAGAAAAACGCTTTTTTGTATCGCAAAATGTGTGTGGAGTTTGTGGAGACAGTGGAGACAGCAGAGGTTGCAGGACATGATACAATTACTCGTAGCCGAAAAATCTTGCTGCCTCTAGCGGCTTGAGTGGAGACTCGAAATGCCTGCAAATCGAATACGTGACATTTTTATCGCCCGCATCAAGCAGCTCATGAGTCAATATGAAGAATCGAAGGCTATCGATCATGGTCCAACCGTCGGTGCGATGAGGGAACAATATCTAAAAGACTTCTTGCGCGACATGCTTCCGCCGAAGTTCTCACCGGTATCGGGTTTTATTGCGGATATGAATGGAAATACCACACCGCAGTTGGACATGATTTTCATCGATCGGTCTGAATTACCAACTGTATCGCTTATAAATGACACGGTTATCGTCCCGGCAGAGATTGCGCTTTTGACAGCTGAGGTTAAGAGCACTCTAGAAACCAAAGATCTCGATCAGATCAAAAAGCAGAGAGAAGCTATCGAGAAACTTTCGCTTAGTTTCCTTGGCTCTTCAGTTCCTGCTCAATCTGGTCGGACTCGAAACCGAAAGAAAATAGTGTCTGCGTTCATCATCGCTTTTGATACGGATGTGAGCGATTCAACACTTCTTCAGTGGGTCAGTGACGAAGGACTCACTGGTGTCTGTGTTGTCAACAGAATTTCAGTTTTCAAGTTACTGGGACAAGGTGTTGGATTAGGGATGCAAAAACCCACCGGACCTGACGACTACGAGCCGCTTTTGACCTTTATAGGGGCGATTTATCGATGGTTGTATACGGTTTTGTTGAACAACTCAACCATGTCAGATCAGGAATTGGATAGATTCGCGGCGAGCCATTTCATGTGGTTCTGGGAAGGCTATTTGTCGGAATACCTCATACAGCACTTTTCGAGTCTGCCGCACCCAAACTCGCTGTAACTCTCGCTGCCTTTCCTGCGCGACCAACATCAGGTCGCCGATCAGCCCGATCAGCACGCCGAGGATATTCGCGGCTCGATCGAGCAGCGAGGTTCCACGCTTTGGCACGAACTGCTGGGCAAGCTCCGCCCCGAAACACCAGACCACCGCGCCGATCAGGATCAGGCGGGTTGTTTTTGCGGGAGAAAGATAGAGGCTCAGGGTCCAGCACCACAGCAGCGCCTGGATCGCGTTGATGATCATGTGGCCGACCGCGTCGGAGGTCTCCGTGCCGCCGAATACTTTGGAGATGCCGGACACGGTGGTTCCATCCCCGGAGGGGGAAAGCATCAGCGAGGCGGCGAGGGCGGTCCAGGCGAGAGTGAGCGTCCAGCGGATGATGGAGCGCTGAGAGATCGCGAACAGGGTGTCCTGCTTTTCCCGGTCAGTGCGTCGGATCGATGCGCCCATCAGCGCAGCAGCGATAACCGGAGCCAATGGCATCAGGCACAGCAGCGGCGCAAGACACCCACCCAGTGCTTCACGTCCTTCGGTGAAGAGCCAGTAGCACACCGACACTCGCCCCTAGCGCGGAAACCACACGTCGAGACTGTCGGAAGCGGTCGGGATGTCGTGCGCGACTTGCGGCTCTTCGCGCAAGCGCCGCCACTTCGGGCCAATCGTGCGATCCAGTGCCTGCTCGAACTCGTCGTGCGCGATGGCGTTGAACAGCTCGTCGTGCTTCTCACGCTGGTTGATGTAGAGCGGTTCCCAGCCTTCAATCGTGGGAGCCAAGCCCGGCAAAATGACATGGGTATGAAGCTGCTGCTCTCCGTCGCCGGTCAAACGGTCGTGCAAAACATAGGCGTACGGCGGCGTCTGATAACCACGCGCCTCGTAATACGCCTCGACCACGCGTTCGGTCACGTCCATGACCACATCGCGGCGTTTGTCTTGCGGGACAAGAGCCATCAGGTCGGGCGCGGGAGACACCACCCAGGTCCAGGCCAGAACGTGTTTACTCTTGAGCCGGTCGCAGTTGGCCTGGATTTCACGGTAGTGCGCGCCCAATCCCCTATCCTGCCAGCGATCCCGCAGTCTTTCACGGCTGGCTTTGGTGTTGTGATCTTCGCGATACTGGAAATACTTGAGGCCGTTGCGCAGCCCCTTTGCCCCGGAGCCGCGCCCGCGCCGCTTCGGAGATTTGTACTTCAGATCGGGTACGATGATCGCCTTACTCACTGCTCACGTACCGTGTCGATTTGTGAACGAAGGGAATCCGCGTTTTGCTGCGCGGAGACAATAGCAGCTTGAATCAATTCAAGGGGGGTGATGGGCTGTTCGGTGAATACCGGCAACATGACCGCCAGCCCATGCGCCAGCAGGGCGATGATCACATGCAGGTGGAATTCCAGGTCGTTCTGGAGTTCGTCGATCCGCGCTTGAAATGCCTTGCGGAAGTGCGCCTTGCTGCCGGTGATGTTTTCCTGGCGGTCCAGGAACTCGCGGATGGCCTGGCGGATGAGGTCCGCTTCGGTGACGTCGCGCGTTTCGCGGGTGAGAAGCTGCTCCAGGCGGGCGCGCATATCGGGCGTCATCGCGACGCTGCGGCGGATGGTTTTGGTGGCGGGCATGAGAAACCCTTTCGGTTCCATCGGACAATCTCATTGTCTCAAAGCGGGGTGCGGTCAGGTGCGGAAAATTCCCGTCTGGGGCATGGGAATTTAGCGGAACGGCGGCGCAAAATTCCGCACGCGCTCCCTGTCGCACCCGAAACACGGCGCTGCCGGTGGGCACGCTGTGGGGTGCGATACCACGTCCCGGCATACCGGGACGTGGCCCTGCGCGGGTGCTCTGTCCCGCGCAGGGGTGCCGCGCCTGAGCGCGGCACGCCAGCCCCACCGGCGCCTGAGGTGCGAGCTTTTAGCTCGCTACTCCTCCGGACAGCGATCCGGGCGCCATCGCCACGTGAGACGCACCCTGTCTTACACGGCTGCTCCGCTGTCCGGAGGAGTAGGTCGTCGCAGCGCGACGACCGGGCGCGCGGCCAGGCGCGCCCAAGCTGCACACAAGCACGGCAACCGACCAGGGAAATTTGCTCGTTCACGTCCCCAACCGCTCTGCAAAGCGCGACCGGCTATACAACAGAAACGACACGCTCGCGCGTGCCGTTCTGTGGTATGGGGGGATGTCGTGCGGGCTAGAAGGGCATATCCTCCTCTGCGCCGGTGTCGGCAGCCGCTCCGCGCTTGGTGATGATGAACTCCACGCGGCGGGCGGTCACTTCCAACTGCCCCTGCGGCGTCTTGTCTTGCGCGCTCCATACCGCCACCTGGAAGCGCTCCGCGTGCACGCAGACCAGGTCCCCCTTGCTCAGGTGCCGGTGGCAGGCTTCCGCCTGCTTGCCCCAGACCGCGACCCGCACCCAGACGGTGGTCTTGCGCTCGCCGTAGCCCTGGTCAATCGCCAGGTTGAAGTTGGCGACCTGTCGCTTGCATCGTAACCGCGAAATGAAAAACGGGGAAACAGCGTAAATCGAAACCGAGATCATGGCCGCATTTGCATTACAAGCCCGAAAAAAATGATGGTTTGCAGAGCAACCGCGAAAAAAGATCGAGGTCGTGTTTTTGCATCACAACCGCGAAATAAGTTGTCCAACGTAACGCGAGAAAATTCCAACGTAAGTCAAGAAAAGGCTCGTTTTTCCAACGTAACTTGAGAATTTCTCCGCTATTGGTTCTTCTGGCAGAGTAGTTAGAACCTCCGGCTCCGGGGGATGGCGGGGATGCACGACCAGCGATCAACACAAAACGACACGCTCTCGCGTGCCGTTCTGCGGTATTGGGTGATGTCGTACGAGTTAGAAAGGCACCTCCTCGTTTGAAGCGGCGTCTTGCGGCTCGCCGCGCTTGGTGATGATGAAGTCGACGCGGCGCGCCGTGACTTCCAACTGGCCCTGAGGCGAACCATCTTGCGACGCCCATGCGCTCACGCGGAAGACTTCGCTGGAAACCGCGACCAGGTCACCTTTGCTGAGGTGCCGGGCACAAGCTTCTGCCTGCTTGCCCCAGACCGAGACCCGCACCCAGACGGTGGTCTTGCGCTCGCCGTAGCCCTGGTCAATCGCCAGGTTGAAGTTGGCGACCGGCTCGCCGGTCTGCGTGGTGCGAAGCTGCGGGTCGGAACCCAGGCGGCCACGGAAGATGAGCGTAGCTGAGGTGGACATTGTTTGACACTCCTTTGTTGTTTTGCGCCCGGTTGGGCTGATGCGTTGCCCGCCCTCAGCCGAACCGCTCCCCGGACGCCTGTCACCGCAGGCGCAATTTCGACCGGTGAGCGCAGCGGCGCCAGCCCGGAGGGAGAAATTGCATAGAACCCGGCGCAACGCGGCGGGTTTGACAGGCGGCGCGGTTCGGCAGAATGGCAACGCGCGTCATCAGCCCCGGGCCGCTAAACTCGCCAGGAGTGGAAGTCAACGCCAGTCGATTGACATGGTACGTGAGGAATCCCCTGCACGGCTGTACCCGGCAGTGCGCCACATACCCCTGAGTGGTGTCAGGTGAGCGTTCCGACGTCGTGCGGAATCACGGGGCAAGCGCCACTCGCAGCCATCGAAGGGGACCGGGATGTACAGCGACAACGTGTGGATGCAGCGCAAGATCGCGGGGATTTGGAAGGGCGTCGCGATCATCATCCATGTGCCGCGACGACCAGCAAGAAGTGTTCCTTTCTCGCACGACACCACCACATAGGCACGCGCGTGTCGCTTTTTGGGACCGTGTCGCGCTGTGCGAGCGTCACGCTGGCGTATTCGACGGGTCACGCGGTAAATGCCATCAGTGAGCAGCCAGGAGGAACAGGGGATGACGAAACGACCACCTCAGAAACACCCAGCGGGAGACCACAAACCGCTGCCGAAACCCAACGTGGAGTTCGCCGCTTCCGGCGGGGTCGAGGAGTGGACGCCTGAAAAAGTCCGGTCGCTGTTCTGCAACCCCGTGTACGTGGGGTTCGGTCCCTATCCCGCCCTGATCGACGACGAGACCTGGGTCCGGGCGGCGGCGCGCGCCATCCGCGAGCAAGGCCCGGAGCAGTTCCTGGTCAACATGCTCTACGTCCTGCGGCAGTCCCTGGGCAGCGGTACTTCCAAAGCAGACGAATAACCTCCCGCCACCCGCTCAAAAAAGAAAGGCGGGAGGCACGCGCCTCCCAACCCTAATGCCGCGCGAATTGATGAAGTTGAACCGCTATCGTGTCGCGCACCGGTTTTCTGCACGACATGTGCGGGTAGCGCAGACATTGTCACGGCAGGTCCCGCCGGCAGCGTTTGAGTTCGCGCTCGCGCTGCTTTGCCGCGCGTTCGATATATCCCCATCAGGCAGCAGCTCAACCTCAAACCCCCGCCCATCGGGCGTCAGTTGTACTGTGATACGCATAACACTTTCACCTGCCTGGAGGAATTAGGGGTAGTGGTCGCAGAGTAAGTGGCACTACGAAAAACGAATAGATCGAGCACCGTATTCGTAGAGGCGAGACATCATCACTTGCCATCTTACCATTACCTCTTTCTCTATCGATCCTCCGAACCGGGAAAGGGGTGCTTGCATCCTCACTCATAATACTCCGGCAGCTTTTTCAGCCCTTCCCACTGTTCCGGATCATGACCAAAAA
>CAYNHD010000143.1:0-9323 GCA_964396775.1 uncultured Thermoflexus sp.
CCGCTGGCGGGGAGGGGCCACAGGGTGGGGTCAATGCGCCGCACATGGCGTTGCGTGCTTCCCGCTGCGCCGGGCGCGTGGAGTTCATAACACGCGCTAGGCAAGCAGCGCTTCTTCGCGCTCGCGGAAGTAGGTCGCGGTCTGCATCACCATTTCGTCAAGCTGGCGCTTGTCCGGCTTGCCGTACATAGCCGGGTAGGGGTCGCCGCCCGGACCGAGCGGCTCCGGCGTGACGAAACGGCCCTGTGTGTTGAAGCCGATCAGATACAGGGCCATGATGATCGTGTCGAGGTCCATCGCTCCCAGGCCCAGTGCGCAGCGGTTGCTATCGGCCATGTGCAGGTTGACAAGCTGATCGCCCGCAGCCAGGATCGCCTCGCCGATGTGCGCCTCTTCCGACTGCATGTGGTAGACATCGCCGTTGATATGGCCCACGCCGGGGTGATTCACCGCGGCGATGTAGCGTTGGGCGTCAGCGATGGTGTGCACCAGACTGACTTCCGCCGAGCGGATCGGCTCGATGGCCGCCTTGACGTTGTGCTGCACGAACAGGTCGGCCACCAATCGTAGCGTCTCGACGCTGCGCTCGAACTCGACGTTATCGTAGGCTTTGGGGCGGCCCACCGCGCCCGGCACAACCAGCAGGTACGACCCACCGACCGCCGCTGTGAAGGGGACTTCGCGCTTGATGTAGTCCACCGCTGCCTGGCGCTGCATCGCGCGGTTGCTGGCCAGGTCGTTGTCGGCGGAGAACATACCGCACACGCCGCCGACCTTGATGCCGTGATCGCCGAGAATCCTGAGCGTCTCATCCACCTTGTAGCCGAGGTCGGGGCCGTAGTGGTTGCCGTGTAGCTCGATCCAGCGGATGCCGGCGCGCTCCAGACGGGCGGCGGAGTCGGCCAGTGACTCGATGCCAAACCCCCAGTTGCTCCACGAGAGGTTCAGGCGCGTCTTGAGCCGCTCCGGGTGCTCATTCTTGAGCGCCGCGAAAGCAGCCCGAATCTTCTCATTCTTCAATTCGTAATTCTGCGGTCTCACTGTCTCGCTCCTTGTGGTGGCATCGTCTGAGGCGTGTCTGGCCAGGCTCGTCCCTCACTGGCGGCACGGGGTAGGCGGGCGGATTTCTGGACACGATGTCCGGCAGACCGGCGAGTCTACCTCGTTTTAGTGGGTCTGCGAACGACCCGATGCGCCAGGGTGCACGAATAACCTGTTGAGAGTTCAGGAATGTTCGCTGAATGCCTCCCCCCTCAATCCCCCCTCCAGCCAAGCTAGAGGGGGGACTTGGCCCGGCCGGTGCGGCACCCTCCCCTTTCCCTGCTTGCGGGGAAAGGGGCCGGGGGATAGGCGTTGAAAAGTGCCTAACACGCTCCAGGGTTCTCCTCAGGTCTTCTCTGTGTCCCCCGCGTCTCTGCTTTTCAGAAAAGCCCGCTCCCATCGGGGACTACAGGCGCATCGGGGGGCTTGACAATCTCCCAAAACGGGCGTATGCTGGTGACAGATTATTTCACTCAGTGATAAAAGTTGCTATGAACAAGCCACGCCGGGGTAATCGCGATCTGATGCGCGCCATGAATCGCAACCTGATTCTGAACATCGTCCGGAGTCAGGGGCCGCTCTCGCGCACGCAACTCACCGAAGTTTCAGGACTGAGCGTTGGCGCAGTGTCGCAGATCGCCAATGAGCTGATCGCCGCCGGCTGGATCAATGAAGCCGGCGAGAGCGACTACACCGGCGGACGCCGCCAGGTGATGCTCCGCCTGAACCCCACCGCGGCCTACGTGGTGGGGCTGAAGCTCATGGAGAACCGCGTAGTGTGTGCCGTCTCTGACCTGGAGACGACCGTCCTTAACTACATAGACCGCCCCCTCACCGGTGCGCACACGCCGGACGCTGTGGCCGAGACGCTGGCGCAGATCGTCATCCAGGCGCTCTACGAAACCGGAATCACCCGCGAGAAGGTGCGCGGCGTGGGCATCGGCCTCGCCGGCGTGATCAACGGCGAAGCCGGCATCGTCCACTACTCGCCGTTCTTCCACTGGCAGCACGTCCCGCTCGCCGACAAGGTGGCGCGTCACCTGGCGCTGCCGGTCTACCTGGAGAACGATGTCAATACCCTGACCATCACCGAGCAGCTTTTCGGCCCTGGGCACGATGTGCCGAGCTTCGTGGTGATGACCATCGGGCGCGGAATCGGCCTGGGCGTGGTGATCAATCACCAGCTTTATCGCGGCCACAAAGGCGGTGTGGGCGAGTTGGGCCATGTCACCCTTGTGCCCGACGGCCCCCTGTGCGACTGCGGCAAACGCGGCTGCCTGGAAGCGCTCGCCGCCGACCCAGCCATCTTCCGCGCGGTGCGGGGCGACCTGGGCGCACCTCCCACTCTGGAGGCTGTTGTTCAGGCGGCAGATCGAGGGGACGACGCAGCGCGCGGGGCGCTTGCCCGCAGCGGCCACTACCTGGGGCTGGGATTGGCGATGGTCGTCAACCTCTTCTGCCCCACCCTGATCATTGTCAGCGGTGAAGGAGTCGCCGCCGGCAAATACCGGCTCGATCCCATGTTCGACACACTGCGCAAACACGCCTTCAATGGGCTGCTCGATGGCGTGGAAATCCTGGTCAAGCCCGCCGATGACCGGGCCTGGGCCAGGGGAGCCGCCGGCCTGGTCGTGGGCAAGCTGTTTGAGTCGCCGCTGGTCGGAACGCAGCCCGAAGGAGTGCGCGCTGACGGCGTTGTTTTTTGATCAACTTTCTTTTCTAAGTGAAGAAAGATGAACGCCATGATAGGCGAACGCGGCATACGCAGGTGGGGATGGGTGCTCTTCTTCTTAATGCCCAGCCTGTTGGGACTCCTGGTATTCATTGTGGGGCCGGTCTTCCTCTCGCTGGGCCTGACGCTCTTTGAATGGAATCTGCTCTCCGATCCGAAGTTCGTCGGCCTGGACAATTTCCGCGAGCTATACCACGACACGCGCTTCTGGACAGCCTTTCAGCACACGCTGATCTACATTGTGCTCTACGTACCCACGGTGTTCGTGACGGCCTTTCTGGTCGCGCTGCTGCTCAACCGTCCGCTGCGCGGGCGTGCGGCCTTCCGCATGGCCTTCTATGTGCCGGTCGTCTCGTCCTGGGTGGCCGTGGCGATGATCTGGCGTTGGATCTTCAACCCACGCTACGGCCTGCTCAATTTTCTGCTGGGCCAGATCGGTGTCGGCGGCCCGGACTGGCTCTTCGACCCCGACACCGCGCTCTACGCCATTGTGATTGCCAGCGTGTGGAAAGATGCGGGCTTCTCGGCGGTGCTGTTTCTGGCGGGCCTGCAGAACATCCCCGACACCTATCACGAAGCGGCCCAGATTGACGGCGCCAACCCGCTGCAGCGCCTGCGCCATATCACCATTCCGCTGATCACGCCCACCGCGTTCTTCGTGCTCATCACCACCTTGATCGGGTCGTTTCAGGTCTTCGACCAGGCGTGGCTGATGCCGGAGCCGTTCGCGCGGCGCGGGGCCACCGTGATCGTCCAGCAGATTGTCAACAACGCCTTTCGCTACCAGCGCATGGGCTACGCCGCCGCCATGTCGTGGGTGCTGTTTCTGATCATCTTTGTCGTCACCCTCATCCAGATTCGTTGGCAGAAGCGATGGGTGCACTACGACCTATGAGCACACGAGAGATGTCGCAGACCAACCAGCACATCCCCAGCGCCACCTCGCTGGCCCTGGACAGGGCCATAGAGTTACTCGCCCAGGGGGTGCAATACCTGCTGCTGATCATCCTGGCCCTGACGATGCTGGTGCCGTTTGCCTGGATGGTCAGCACCTCGCTGAAGACCGAAGAGTACGTGCTGCGCTTCGATCTCATCCCCCAACCGGCCAGCCTGGACAGCTACCGCGAGCTATTCGACATCATGCCGATGGGCCGCGTGTTTCTTAACAGCCTGTTCGTCACGGTGACCGGCACCGTTGGGCAGGTTCTGTTCTCGGCGATGGCGGCCTATGCCTTCGCGCGTATGCAGTGGAAAGGGAGGGGGGTGGTCTTCTCGATCTACCTGGCGACGATGATGGTGCCCTTCCAGGTCGTGGTCATCCCGCAGTTTGTGCTGGTCAGCAAGCTGGGCTGGGTCAACAGCTACCAGGCGCTGATCCTGCCCAGCCTGTTCAGCGCCTTTGCCACGTTTTTGCTCCGCCAGGCCTTTCTGACCATCCCGCGCGATCTCGAAGAGGCCGCCATCATGGATGGCGCCAACCACCTGACGATCTTCTGGCGTGTGATGGTGCCGCTCTCCAAGCCAGTGCTGGCCACGCTGACGGTTTTCAGTTTCATGTCGATGTGGAACTCGTATCTGTGGCCGCTATTTGTGGCTCGCCAAGAGAAATACATGACGCTGCCGGTCGCGCTGGCAACGCTACAGGGCAACAACCAGTCACTGACCCAATGGAATCTGGTGATGGCGGGGGCGGTGATCACGCTGCTCCCGATCCTGATCGTGTACCTTTTCGCTCAAAAGTGGTTCGTGCAAGGTGCCGTCATCAGCGGCATCAAAGGATAAGGAGTGCTCAAATGACTCGAAAGCTGCTTGTGCTAGGCCTGGTTTTCGTGCTGCTAGTGGGATTGATGCCCGCTGCCAGCTCCGCCCAGGAGGTGATCACCCTCCGCTACATGAGCTTCACCGGCGGCGGCGACCGCGCCGATGAAGTGGACGCGATCATCGCTGCCTTCGAGGAGGAGAACCCGACCATCAACATCGAGCCGGCCAACGCGCCGTTCGGCGACTATTTCACCATGCTGCAGGCCGACTTCGTGGGTGGCGATCCGCCCGATGTGTTCGAACTGAACTACGAGAACTTCGTCGCCTACGCTGCCAACGACGTGCTGCTCGACCTGACGCCGTATGTAGACCCCACCATTCCCTACTACCCCCGCGCATTGGGTGCCTTCCAGTACGAAGGCAAGCAGTTCGCCCTGCCAGAAACCTTCTCTACTGTGCTGCTCTTCTACAACAAAGAGCTATTCGACCAGGCGGGCATTGACTATCCGGCCCCCGACTGGACCTGGGACGACACGCTCGAGGCGGCGCTGAAGATTCGCGCCCTGGGCGACGACATCTGGGGCATCTACTCGCCGATCCAGTTCTGGGAGTTCTACAAGCGCGCCGCACAGAACGGCTGCGCGTTCTTCAACGAGGACCAGACCGAAGCCCTGGTGAACGCGCCGGAATGCGTCGAGGCGCTCGAAGTGATGGTTGGCCTGATGGAAAGCGGCGCGATGCCCACCCCCGCTGAGCAGGCCGGCATCAGCGACAGCGAGCTGTTCCTCAACGGCCAGCTTGGCATGGTCGTCACCGGCATCTGGTGGTTCCCCGCCTACCAGGAAGCCACCTTCGACTGGGATGTTCAGCTTGAGCCGGGAATGAAGCAGAAAGCCTATCACTTCTTCTCCAACGGCATCGCCGTCGCCAAGAATACCGAATATCCCGAAGAAGCAGCCCTCTGGGCGCAGTTCATGACCTCCAGCGAGGCCGCCGTCTCCGTCCGCCTGGCCGCGGACTGGGAGCTGCCCACTCTGGACAGGCCAGACCTGTTCGCCAGCTACCTGGAGCAGACGCCGCCGGATAACCGCGAAGCCGTCTTCGCCTCGCTAGAAGAGCCGGTTCCGCCGCCCGTCATCGCGCGCCAAAGCGAAATGCAGGACATCTTCGACGAATTGCTGAACGCGGTGATCGCCGGCGAACTCGATCCTGCAACGGCGCTGGATATGGCCAAAGAAGAGATCGATCTGCTGCTGAAGTAGTGCCGTTTCGATTTCAAGCGGCGGCAGGCTGCCTGCCGCCGCTTGATCTCACCCCAAGAGAATCCGATGAGTCTTCACGACCAGAGCATTTCGATCATCCTCGCCGGGCAAGCGTCCAGCGGCGCTTACGTGGCCTCGCCGACGTTCTCGCAGTATGGCTACTCGTGGCTGCGCGACGGCGCGTGGACCGCCTACGCGATGGACCGCGCCGGAAGGCACGACAGCGCCCGCGCGTTCTATGGCTGGGTCGGGCGTGCGCTGTCCGGGCAGCAATCCCGGCTCGAACGGCTGTGGCAGAAGCTCGAAGGCAACGAAACGCCCGGCGAAGCGGATTACCTGCCCACCCGCTTCACCCTCGATGGTGAGACCGGCTCCGATTTCTGGTGGGATTTCCAGTTGGATGGGTATGGGGCCTGGCTGTGGGGATTGGCGGCGCATGTCGAAATGACAGCAGACCGCGACCTGTGGGCCGCCCTGGAACCCTGGGTGACCATGACCGTGCGCTATATTGCGAGGCTGTGGCAGTCGCCCAACTACGATTGCTGGGAAGAGCACCGCGAGCATATTCACGTCAGCACCCTGGCCGCGCTCTATGGCGGGGTGAGCGCCGTGCAGCGCCACAACCCCGCCCTCGTGCCAGACGATCTGCCAGAGCGCATCCGCGCCTTCACCCTGGAAATGGGCGTCGCGCTGGAGGGCCATCTGGTGAAGTATCTCGGCACCGACGCGGTAGACGCCAGCCTGCTCTGGGCGGCGGTGCCCTACGGCCTGGTGGATGCCCATGACGAACGCTTCAGCCGGACGCTCGCCAGGATCGAGCGCGATCTGCACCGTCCGGGCGGCGGCGTGTACCGCTACCGCGACGATGTGTACTACGGCGGCGGGGAGTGGATTCTGCTGGCGGCGTGGCTGGCCTGGGCGTACATCGAGCGAGGCCGCCTGGCCGAGGCGCGCGACCTGCTGGCGTGGATCGAGGCGCAGGCCACGCCGGACGGCGCGCTGCCAGAGCAGGTCTCCGATCACCTGCTGTACCCCGACCGCTACGCCGAATGGGAACGGCGTTGGGGCAAGGTCGCGTCGCCCCTGTTGTGGTCTCATGCCATGTATCTGATCGTTGCATCCCTGCTGGAAAAGAGATCATGATCGCCATCATCCACACGCCCAAAGGCCAGGAACACCCCTACGAGCAACTGCCGGAAGAACGCTTCCCCCGCGAGCCGCTGGCCGGGGAGCCGTTCACGGTCGGCATCGTCACCCGCCCGCCCGGTGAAGTCCAGTCGGTGAGCGTCCACACGCGGCTGGATGGCATCGCCGGGCCGACCGTCCCTGCGACCAGGATTGCAGACTGGCAGCCGCAACGGGAAGCCGGAGTCGGAGCGGAATTTCTGGAACGGATGGTCCCCATCGAGCAGGATGTCTGGCAGGCACAGCTTATGGCCCCTGAGCCTGGGCATACCCTCAGCTACCGGATCGAGGCCGATGGACAGCCAGGGCCGGAACACACGCTGCGCGGCGAAGCGTGGCAGCCGGACCCGCACGTGCTGTCGCTGGAAGAGATTCAGCCGGGGCAATGGACGATGCACCTCCGTCGCGGGCGGGGCGACGTGGCAGCGTTGCCCGGTTCTGTGCCCCCCATCCACGCCGTCGAATGGCTGACCGATGGGACGCGCGCGCGCCGCGTGCGGATGGTCTTCGCCAGCGCGCCCAACGAGGCGTTCTTCGGCCTGGGTGAGCGTTTCAACGCGCTCGACCAGCGCGGCGAGATTCTCGACGTGCGCTGCTACGAGCAATACAAGAATCAGGGCAAACGCACCTATTTGCCGATCCCGTTCCTGCTCTCTTCCCAGGGGTATGGTCTCTACGTGCGGAGCAATCGCTGGATGCAGTTTGACCTGGCCGCGACCCAGCCGGATCGCTGGGTGCTCGAAGCCGACCTGGGGCCAGACGAGGCGCTCGACCTGACCTGGTTCACCGGCACCTCCCCGCTGGAGATCATCGGCCAGTTCGCTCAACTTACCGGCCCGGTAGTGCTGCCGCCCCTGTGGGCGTTCGGCCTGTGGATGAGCGGCAACGAGTGGAACTCGCAGGCCCGCGTGGAGCGTGAGGTCGAGCAATCGCTCGCGCACGGGATCATCCCCTCTGTGCTGGTCATCGAGGCGTGGAGCGACGAGACCACCTTCTACATCTGGAACGACGCGCAATACGCCCCCGTCCCCGGCAGGCAGGCGCTGTGCCGCGCCGACTTCACCTTCCCGGCAGAGGGCAAATGGCCCGATCCGCAAGGCATGATTGACGATCTGCACCGCAAGAACGTTCGCCTTGTGCTGTGGCAGATTCCGGCGCTCAGGGCACCGCAGGGAGCGCATCCCCAGCACGAAGCCGACCGCGCGTATTTCGAGCAGCAGGGTTTTGGCGTGCGCGAAGCCGACGGCAGCCTGTACAAAATCCGGCCTTCCTGGTTCCGCGACGGCTATCTGTGGGATGTCACCAATCCGGCGGCGCGCGCCTGGTGGCTGGCGAAGCGCGCCTACCTGCTGGAGGAGATGGGCGTTGACGGCTTCAAGACCGACGGCGGCGAGCACTTGTGGGGCGGCGATACCCAGTTCGCCGACGGGCGTCGCGGCGAAGAACTGTGGAATGTCTACCCGCAGCTTTACACGGAGGCTTACCACCAGTTTACCCGCGAAAAACGAGGAGGCGACGCGCTGACCTTCAGCCGGGCGGGGTTTGTCGGCTCGCAGCGTTCGCCCGCGCACTGGGCGGGGGACGAAGGTTCCACCTGGGATGCGTTCCGGCATTCGATTCTGGCGGGGCTGTCGGCGGGCATTTCCGGCATCCCCTTCTGGGGGTGGGACCTCGCAGGCTTCAGCGGCGAAATCCCCTCCGCCGAGCTGTATCTGCGCGCGGCAGCGATGGCGGCCTTTTGCCCGATTATGCAGTACCATTCCGAGTTCAACCAGCACCGCGAGCCTTGCCGCGACCGCACGCCCTGGAATATCCAGGCGCGCACAGGCGATAAGAGGGTTATCCCCACCTTCCGCTTCTTCGTCAACGTGCGGCACAACCTGATGCCCTACATCTGGCAGGAGGCGCAGCACGCCGCCCAGACCGGCCAGCCGATGATGCGCGCGCTGAGACTCTGGCACCGCGAAGCGCCGCCCTACCAGTACTTCTTCGGGCGCGACCTGCTCGTGTGCCCGGTCGTCGAGGAAGGGGCGTCTAGCTGGCCCGTGTTCTTGCCCGACGGCGACTGGATCGATCTGTGGACGCGCGAGCGATTCGCAAGGGAGCAGATCGTGCAGATGCCCGCGCCGCTGGATCGCCTCCCCGTGTTTGTGCGCGCGGGCGCGGCGATCCCGGTGTGCTGGGGGCCGGAGGAGCGTTGGGGGGACGCTGTGCCCTTGAGCGCGTCGCCCACTGACCTTGTGAGCTATCGGTGAATATCGCCAGGGTCATGCACATCAGTTAAGGCTTCCGGGTGCGCGGGTTGGGCAGAATGCCCCTCCCCCTGGCCCCCTCCCCGGCCA
>CAYNHD010000144.1:0-9310 GCA_964396775.1 uncultured Thermoflexus sp.
TTGCGGGGAAAGGGGCTGGGGGATAGGGGTTGAAAGTGCATAACACGCTCTAGTGTTTCTCGAACGTCGTGCCCAGCGCGCGCGGCGGCGCAGCCCGCGTGAAGCGGCGCATCATCGGGCGGAAGCGTTCTGGCGTGTAGCGGTCCAGCCGGGTCAGCACGCCGCTGGTCGCCACCAGCAGCGTGATGATCATCAGAAACCAGGGCAGCATGTTGACGATCTGTGAGGGCAGATCGATCACCTCGTTGTCCTGCAAGTCAATGGCAATCGAGCGCAGGCCGACGATCAGGTACGCGCCCAGGGCCACCCGCGCCGGCACCCACAGCCCGAAGATGACGATAGCCAGGGCGATCCAGCCCTCGCCGCTGAGGTCTTCCTTCCAGCCGAGCTTGACCGACAGCGAGTAGGTCGCCCCGGCCAGCCCCACCAGCGACCCACCGAGAACCACATAGACATAGCGCAGCGCATTAACCGGCGTGCCGCGCACAAAGGCCGCTTCGGGCTGCTCGCCGATGCTGCGCAGGGTCAGGCCGGGCCGCGTGCGGTAGATGTAGAACCACATCAGCACGATCAGGAGCAGGCTGAAATAGATCAAGATGTTGTGGTCGAAGAGCACCGGCCCCACTAGCGGGATGTCGCGCAGGAAGGGGATCGGGGCGTGGGGCACCTCTTTGCCGGGCTGGTTGAAGTGCGGCTTGCCCAGGAACACGGCCAGGTCAGCGCACAGGATGGTCAGCACGAAGCCGACCGCCACCTGGTTGAGCTTGAGGGCAATGCTGGAGAAGACCACAATCAGCGCCACTGCCGCGCCGACGGCCATCGCCGCCAGCACCGCCTGCACCAGGCTTCCCGTCTCGCGCACCACCAGATGCGCGGTCATGGCCGACAGCATGATCGTCCCGTCCAAAGACAGGTTGATCACGCCGGCGCGCTCGGTGAGCAACTCGCCCTGCCCGGCGATGACGATGGGGGCGGCAGCGCGCACGATCCCGCGCAGTGTGCTTTCTAAGCCGGTCATGAGTGCCTCGTTCGGTGGTCAGTGATCAGTTATCAGTCGTCAGTCGTCAGTCGTCAGTTGTTGGTTGTTGGTTGTTGGTAAAAGAGAGCAGGAGCAGCTTGTCGCCAACGGTATCGTGTGGGGCGATGTGCGTCAGGCGGAAAGCTGTCACCCCTCCTGATCCTCGCGCGCCTGGTTGGGCACTGGGCGGCGGAAAGTCACCATCAACTCGATCTCGGCCAGCCAGCGCAGGTCAATGATCTCCCAGCCCTGCGCGGCGCGCTCGTTGAGCTGCTGGGTGAGCGACTTGCCCGCCCAGGCCAGGCGCTCGTTCCGCTCAACCGCGTCGGGGAAGTCAAGCTCGCCCGACAGGTAAACCGTTAAGTACTCCCACCGCACCATCGCCGCTACGTCCGGTCAACGTCTTCCTCGTCTACGGCGGGCAGGGCGCTGCGCGGCGGGAAGAAGCGGTTGCGCGCACCGAAGGCCAGCACAACCATCAGCACGATGGTGCTCTGCAACACGCGCACCAATGAGCGGTCGAGCAGCAGGCCGTGATCCCACTGGAAGCCGCTTTCCAGGCGCTGGCCGCCCTTCGACAGCACCGCGAACACGAACGAGACGAACGGCGTGAGGATGGCCGACATGCTCGCCAGCAGCACAACCAGAATCGCCAGGAAGCCGATCCCGCCGGACGGCGTGGCGGTGAGCTTGGTCACGTCCGGGGCCAGCACGCGAAACGCCCCGGCCAGGCCGGCCAGGCTCCCGCAGGCGGCCATCGCCAGCAGGGTGTTGCGGTCGGTGCGCACGCCGAGCAAGAACGCCGACTTGCGGTTCTTGCCCTGGGCGCGAAGCTGCAAGCCCCAGCGCGAGACGTACATGATCAGCGCCACCACCACGAACGCCCCGATGGTGATGTAGATGGTGGTGGGGCTGAGCCGCCGGTACTCCTCGAAGCTGGGCAGGCGCGCGTTCTCTGGGAAGCGCGCCGTCTCAGTGGCCCGGCTGCCGGGCGGCTGCCAGGGGCCGCCGTTGGAGATCAGGTACATGTTGAACGTCTGGGCGATGAAGTTGAGCGCCACGCCGCTGAAAATCTCGTTGACGCCGCCGCGCGTCTTGAGCACACCGGCCATGAATGCCCACAGCGCCCCAGTGAGCGCCGCGAACACGAAGCACATGAAGAGAATGCCGTCGCGCCCCATGCGCAGGCCCAGCGGCGGGCTGTCGCTCTCGGCGAAGAGGCGCACCGCCCACGTCGCGCCGATGGCCCCCATCATGATCTGGCCTTCCACGCCGATGTTCCACAAGCCGGCGGTGTAGGTCAGCACCAGGCCGAACGAGGTGATAGCCAGCGGCATCCAGAAAGCCACCAGGTCGGCACGCTTGGCCGCTGACTCCAGGGTGCCCTCGTAGACATAATCCCAGGCCACCTGCGGATCGGCGCCCTGCCATTCCAGGATGAGCACGATGATCAGCAGGGCCGCTGCGATGCCCACGAAGGGAGCAAGGATCGCCGGCAGCAAGTCGAGCACATAGCGCCACATAGTGCCCGTGCGCACGCTGGAGGACGGGCGTTGGCGGACGGTCGGAGCCATACTACAGCCTCCCTCCGATTAGCTCACCCAGGCGGTTGGCCGTCATCTCGGTCGGGTCTTCAACCAGCGTCACACGCCCGCCGAAGAAGACCAGGATGCGGTCGCTGTAGGTGACGATCTCATCCAGTTCGGCGGAAATAAAGACGATGGCCGTGCCCTCAGCCCGGCGGGCCAGAAGCTGCTCCCAGATGTAATTGGCGCTTTCCACGTCCAGGCCGCGCGTGGGGTGTTCCAGCAACAACAGTTTGAGCTTCTCCGGCAGCAGCGAGAGCGCGAAGCGTTGCTGGTTGCCGCCAGAGAGCGTCTGGACGGGGCTGCCGGGCCGCCCTTTGACGTTGAAGTGCTGGAGGCGCTCGCCCGTCACGCGCCAAGCGCGCATCCAGTTGACCCAGGGCGCGCGGCTGGGCAGGGTCAGGGCGAAGTGCTGGCTGAGCGTCATGCCCTTGATCAGCCCCTCCTCCATACGTCCGGCAGGCAGAAAGGCGACTCCCGCCTGTTTGAAAGCGTGATAGGGCGCGCGGGTCATGTCGCGGCCCTGGATGCGGATGGCACCGTGCTCTGGCGGGTAAAGGCCAGTGCAGGCGCGCATGAACTCGGCCTGCCCGCTGCCGTCCAGCCCGGCCAGGCCGATCACCTCGGAGGCGCACACTTCCAGCGAGAGATGCTCGACCGTCAGGCGTTGGCTGACCACGCGCAGGTCCTGGACGCCGAGCACCGGCGCGCCGTAGACCACCGCCGGGCGCTCCTGGCGCTCGATGACCTTGCCGAACATCAGCGCCACCAGATCGCTGATCGGGCAGGGGACGGCCTTCTCGCCAACCAGCCGCCCACGCCGCAGCACAAAAGCGTAGTCGCATAGCTCGATCACGTCTTCGAGCTTGTGCGAAACCAGGATGACAGCCATGCCCTCGTCGCGGGCCAATGACTTGAGCACGCTGAACAGCGCATTCTTCTGCTCGGCGCTGATGCCCGTCGTTGGCTCGTCGAGCACCAGCATCTGCACGTTGAGCGACAGCAGGCGCAGAATCTCAAGCTGCTGGCGCTCGCCGATGGTCAGCATGTCCACGTAAGCGTCGGGGTCGAGGGCGAAGCCAAAGCGTTCGGCCAGGGCCAGGAAGGTGCGCCGCGCGTTCTCGCTGTCGGGAAAGAAGCCGCCCGGTCGCCCGGCGATGAAGTTCTCCAGCACGGTGAAAGGCGGGAAGTCGAGCGGGTCCTGGTAGAGCATCCCGATGCCGTGTGCGATGGCGTCGGTTGGCGCGCTCAGCGTGACTGGCTGATCGTTGACAAGGATAGTGCCGCTGTCTGCCGACTGGTAGCCGGACATGATCTTCATCAGCGTGCTCTTGCCAGCACCGTTCTCGCCGAGGATGGCGTAGATGCGCCCGCCCTCGAAAGTCAGCGAGATGTCCTGGTTGGCCCGCACGCGCCCGAAAGTCTTGGAGATGTGTTGCAGTTCAACGCGCATAAGCGGTCTCAGAGTAAGGGTTGTTGGTTATTGGTTATTGGTTGCTAGAGCGTGCTATGAACTTCTGCGCAGCGTCTTCCCCTCACCCCTAAATCCCCTCTCCCTGGCGAGCGGGGCGAGGGGACTCGCTTTCTCTCGCACAAGTGCTCTCCTTTCCCTGCTTGCGGGGAAAGGGGCTGGGGGATAGGGGTTGAAAGTGCATAACAGGCTCTTGTGGTTGGTGGCTGGCCGCTTGATGCCCCTGCAACCAGGAACCCAACAACCAACAACCAACGACAGGCATCTTCCACAAGCTAAAACTAAGGGAGAGGGGCAACAGCACCCCTCTCCCTGCACACTACACGGTCAATGCTACTTGCTCGTGCCCTGCACGCCGGCCAGAAGCTGCGGCGGAGTCACTTCCTCAGGCGCGGTGGCTTCGTCAGCGTTGGCCGCCTGGAACCAGACCTGCTTGAAGGTGGCCACTTCGCCCTCCTCCAGGAAGACCGAGCCATCCTGGAAGCTGAGCGGGCCAACCCACAGGTTGATGCCACCCTCTTCGCCCAGAGCGCCAGCGGCCAGCCCGGCGATGAACTCGTCGAGCGTGGCCTTGTCTTCGTCGGTCAGGCCGTCGCCGTACAGATAGCCGACGTGGGACGTGTCAGGATTGTTGATGTCTGTCCAGTCGGGGCCGTTCCAATCCCAGGACGCTTCCCAGGTACCGTCCTGCACGGCCTTGACCGTCTCCAGGTACGAGGGGCCCCAGTTGAAGTACGGCACGCCCAGGCAGATGTCGGGGGCTTCTTCGCAGGCACCCTCGAAGTCGTAGGGGATGGCCCACACGGCAGCACCTTCGGCAGCGCGTTGCTTGGCTACGACAATCGCCTCGGTGGTGTCAATGCCGGAGATCAGCACGTCGCGCCCATCATCAATGAAGGCGTTGGAGACTTCGGTCGGGTCGAGCGTGAAGCCGGGGATGTTGAACCAGAAGCCGATCCAGGTCACGGCGAAGTCCAGCGCGTTGGGGTCCAGGCCGCGATAATTCTCGTAGCAGTAGCGCGCCCCCAGATACGCCGCATTGACCAGGCGGGTTGTCTCCGGGTCAATCAGCGGGCCGACGTAGCCGAGCTTGCCCGTCTGCGTCTTGAGAGCAGCGGCGCAGCCGGCGATCATCTTGCCGTATTCCATCTCGCCCATGATGTTGCCCAGGTTGTCGGAGGCGATGCCCCACAGGGCGTCATCGCCGGAGATGTTGATGAAGACAACATCCGGGTAAAGCTCCGCGACCACCGTCGTGTCCACCTCGAAGTCCGCCGACGTGGTGAGGATGAGCTTTGCGCCCTGGGCCACCATATCCTCCACCACCTGGTCGAGCGTCGTTTCCGGACGGGCTGCCGTGTTCAGGCTCTCCAGGACGATCATCTTGGCACCGGGCAGGTTGGCCTCCACGTACTGCCCGGCGGTGTAGTGTGCCTGGCTCCAGCCCCGGTCATCTTTGGGGCCGACCAGCACCACGCCGAAAATGATCTCCTCTTGCGCGACAACGGACGCGACTCCGCTGGCGACCAGCGCCACCAGAACTGCCAAGACTGCCAATTTCCTGATCATACGTGCGCTCCTTTCAACTCGACTTGTACGTTAAACAGATTAGTGAGTCTTAGCCCACTCCTCCAGAAAGGTGAGGAGCACCCTGGCGCTATTGTCTGAGGCCAACTGGAAAAATGTCCTGATTTCGTTTTCGCCAGGGCCACCGCCAGCCAAGTCAGAAAGGCTGCGAAAAGCCAGATATGGAATATCGTGAGACTTGGCAACATGCGCGACGGCAGCGGTTTCCATCTCGAGCACGTTTGCACCGAATGTCTCCCAGACATAGGTACGAAACTCAGCGTTGTCCACGAACGATTGCCCGGAAACACCGTTCCCGCCGACAACGAGAACCGGGTCTTGGGTAAGACAGACCTGTTCGGGTGTGCATTGTTCCAGGTCTACGACCAGGCTTTGAGCAACCGCGAACATTTCAGGATCGGCGGGGAACCAGAACTGGTCAATGTAGCTGTCAGGTTCTCCGGTCAAGTCAATGACGCTGACAGAGCTTGGGAAAATCATCCCGTAGTTTGGAAATTCCGGCGTCCAATAAGAGGGGGGAGTAAAGACTCCGTTGACTTCCCTGACGAAGTAGCTTTCCAGATATTCGCCGTACTGGATAGGCACAACCACGTCGCCGATGTGCAGGTCAGGGTTGACGCCGCCCGCAATCCCAGAAAAGACAATCCGCTCGATATTGAAATAGTTGATCGCCCTTTCTGTGGTCATGGCAGCGTTGACCATTGAGACACCCGAAAGGAACATGACTACCTCGTT
Organism: uncultured Thermoflexus sp.; assembly: GCA_964396775.1. Taxonomy (GTDB): domain Bacteria; phylum Chloroflexota; class Anaerolineae; order Aggregatilineales; family Aggregatilineaceae; genus UBA2029. Next base: position 6,398 of record CAYNHD010000144.1, read on the forward strand.
ACCTCTTAAGGTGCCGATGTGATAAGAGACATTGCCTATCACACATGTTCCCTCGATCTCCGCCTCAGATAGCAAGAGTTCAAGCTCTGAGTTGAAGGCGCTTATGACAGCGATGCGTGGAGTGGAGTCTAGGCAAACGTCAGTCGAGCCTTGCGCGAAAACCGCACTCACTGGTACAAGGACAGTGATCAAGACAACGATCATCGAAACGGAAATGACCGTGAGCCTCTTCTCCTTACACATTCTCCTCCTCCTCTCTATTGCTTTGTACTGCTACGCCTTACCTCCCGTTTTTCAATGCTCCCAGCACACACGGCTGGCGCGCCCGGCGCGCTATCGTAGTCCCACAAGAAGTGAGGCAACTCATGCTACTCTCAGTTTAGTGGAAAACGGCGCAAACGCAACTTTTTGGGGCCGGAGGGGTACATCTCACAATGGGGGCGCAATGCCTGAACCGCAGAGTCGCAGAGGACGCGGAGAAGAACTAACACTATCTTTTCTCTGCGCTCTCTGCGCCTCAGCGGTGATCTTTTGCCCCAGAAATGAGATACGCCCGGACCGGAGTTCTAACGCGACTCTCATGCTGGACAGGGGCAATACGCGCGGGGATTGGGGTACAATCTGGTGCAGAACCAGTCCAAATCTGGATCGGCGGATCACCCGTCTTGAGCGATGCGTCGTGAGACTATCCTCACGACTCCGAACTCAAAACCTATCACTCGCAGCGATCGAGCAAGGACCACCCGATGAGACACCCCTTCCAGCCGCCCAGCGACTCGCCCGAACCGCCGCAGCCGCCCGGCGTGCGCCGCGTCGCCGTGCGCATGACGGTCGCCGAGCCGCGCCTCACTTACGTGCTGTTGGGCGTCATCGTGCTCATCTTCTTCTACTTCTTCAGCCTGTCCGCCCGCCAGCAGGTCTTGTTCCTGAATGACTGGGCCAAGATCAACGAGGCGATCCGCGACGGCGAGTACTACCGCCTGTTCACCTCGATGTTCTTGCACCTGAACCTGACGCATCTCATCTTCAACGGCTATGCGCTGTTCGTGCTGGGGCGCGATGTGGAGGCGCTGTTCGGCACGCTCCGCTTCGCCATCATCTACCTGCTCGGCGGGCTGTCCGGCTCGCTCGCCAGCTTCATCTTCACCGATGCGCCATCGGTTGGGGCGTCGGGGGCCATCTTCGCCATCTTCGGCGCGGAGATGGTCTACTTCTACCAGCACCGCGAGCTACACGGCACCGCCGGACGCCAACACCTGACTCACCTGGTCATCCTGATGCTGATCAACCTGGGGCTGGGCTTCTTCGCCTCGACGGGAGCGACGAGCTTCCGTATTGACAACGCCGGGCACATCGGCGGGCTGGTGGGGGGTATCGTCCTGGCCTGGTTCATCGGGCCGGCGTACCGGCTCCAGCGCGATCCCACCGCCGAGAGCGGGTTCAGCGTGGTGGACAAGAACCCGGTTGGGCGATGGGCGCTGGCGTCGGTCGCTTACGCGGCGGGTCTGGCGGCCTTGATGGTCTACGCGGTGACGATCTAGAGTCTGTTATGCACTTTTCAACCCCTATCCCCCGCCCCTTTCCCCGCCAGCGGGGAGGGACTACAGGGTGGGGTCAGGGCACTACCCATGCGCCGTGCCCTGCACACTACGCCGAGCGTGCAAAGTTCATGACACGCTCTAGCGGCGGGCACCGCTACCCGCCCAGGAAGGCCACCGCCCGCGCCACGCTGTCCGTCGGGCTGACTTTGATCTGCGCGTCGGCGATCCGCCCCTCTTCGTCAATGATCCAGTGCGAGCGCAGCACGCCCATGTACGTCTTGCCGTACATGGACTTTTCGCCCCAGGCTCCCCACGCCTCCAGCACGGCATGATCAGGGTCGGAGAGCAGGTCGTAGGGCAGATGCTCGTCCTGCTGCCACTTGAGCAAATCCCCTGGCTCGTCCGGGCTGAGGCCCAGCACGACCGCATTGGCGACCTCGATCTTGGGGAACTGGTCGCGGAAGCCGCACGCCTGGGTGGTGCAGCCGGATGTGCCCGCCTTCGGAAAGGCGAAGAGGACGACCTTCTGGCCGCGAAAATCGCTCAAGCGGACGGTCTCTCCGTTCTGATTCTTCAGGGCGAAATCGGGCGCTTTCTCACCAACAGCGGGCATGGATGCTCTCTCCCTCGGATGCAGACTGATCATCGCCCAGAATGTAGCACACTGCCGCCCGAACACACACCGACTCCTTCCCCTGCGCCAGCACGGAGCGACAGTGCGGCGGGCGAGGGGAAGGAGCCGGTATGGCAGGGCAAGACCTGGCGCGTGGCGCAGGCGCAGCCCTAGTGCAGCGCGCGCAGAATGGCCAGCACGCGGCCCTGCACGTTCACCTTGTCGGCGTCCACATAGATCGGGTCCATCAGCGGGTTGGCCGGCTGCAAGCGGACTTTCTTGCCCTCGTGGAAGTATTTCTTGAGCGTCGTCTCGCCGCGCTCCGTCAGCCACACCGCCACCATGTCCCCGTTGTGAGCGACATTCTGCCGCTTGAGGATGATGATGTCACCGTCGGCCACCATCGCGTCAATCATCGAATCGCCGGTGACGCGCAGCGCGAACAGGTCTTCGCGGTGCGCCGCGCCGATCATGGACTGCGGCACTTCGATCAGATCGTCGGTGTCGTAGTAGTAGCCGAAGTCCTCGCCGGGGATGGGCACCGGGGCGCTGGCCGCGATCTTGCCCACCAGCGGAATCTGGATCAGGCTGGCCGGGTCTGCGTAGCCGACCGCTAGCTCTTTGGCCGGCGGTTCCTGGGTCGCCAGCCACAGCCCGCGCGAGACCTTGGGATCGCGCTTGATGTACCCGCGATCTACGAGCTTGTTGAGGTTGTAGTTGACCACCGAGGTCGAGGCGATGTCAACCGCCTCGCCAATG